>DALZNT010000018.1:11065-45919 GCA_032005505.1 Clostridium sp.
AGACCTGTAATTGAAACGGTTGTTAAGATAAATAGGGAACAGTTGATGGTTTTAGAAAATAGGCTTTCAGAGGTGATTTCGATTTTATCAATAGAGAAAAATGAGGCAAAGAAGGAAGAAAAGCTTCATGAGTATAATATACTTTTAAAGCAGGTAAATGAGTTAAGAAAAACAGTGAGGTAAGTTTTATGAAGGCAATAGGGATAATGGCAGCTATATTAGTAATAGGGACTGCATTATTAATAATAGCTGGAGGTGTTGGCTTAATTTCTTGGGTAGGAATGTTGATGATTGAAATATTTTCAGGTGTAGCTGGCATATTTGGAAGTATAGTAGGAATATTTGGTAGTGTAATTGGAATGATTGGAAGTATAATAGGAGGTATATTCGGTATTTTTGGATTTTTTCTTGGTATTGGATTAAAGATTATATTTACTATTGTTGTAATAGGTATATTAATATCTATATCATGGAATATAGGTAGAAGTTGGAAATAATATAACGGTAAGGGATATTTATAGAATTAACAGGGAAGAAAAGAGTAGAAAAGGTGTGGGTTTTATATTCAAGTAAAGCCATACCTTTTAATTTTTTTGATTATTTGTGGTTTAGTTAAATATAAGTTAAAACTTATTGGAAACAAGTATAGTGAAACATGTCTAAAAGTGATATAATATGTGTACAAAAATGATAACTTGAATATACAAAATATTTGTACAATTAAAACAGTAAATGTTTACAGAGGTGGTTATGGACTCATATATTTTCGAGTCAATTGAACAAAATGAAAAGTATTTTGCGAAGTGCTTTATAGCATCAATAGATCATTCAAATTTTCATTGGCATTATGAATATGAACTAGTATTAGTTATTAAAGGTAGAATTTTAATTAACATAAGCCCAAATCCAGTAGTGCTTGAAGCAAAAGATATATTATTTATTAATTCTAAAAGTGTACATGAAATTAGTAACATGGAAGAAGAAAATCTATGCTTATTTATTCAAATAGAAAAAAGAATTTTTAATGAATTTAAGGATGATAACAAAATGTATAACTTTTATTTTAATAGCAAGCTTCAGGAGATTCCTTTAAAAAGGGAGTATGATTACTTTGTAAAATTAGCTTCTAAAATTGGATTGGAGGCTTTACGAACTGACATGGGAGGGTATTATAGGAGTAAATCATTATTATATATGTTGATTGCGGATTTATTTGAATATGTACCTTATGATGTAAGGCAAAGCGGTTCTAGTCATGTGGAAAATACTGAGTTATTAATGGAAATTATTGAATATGTATCTAAAAAGTATAAGGAGGATATGGTATTAGAAGATCTTTATAGGGATCTTGGAATAAGTGAAAAAACAACTTATAGATTTTTAAAAAGCCATATAGGTTTGTCACAGAAGGAGTTGCTGGATATAAATAGAATAGAGGAAGCTAAAAAAATGTTAAAGTATACTGATAAATCTATTCAATATATATCTGATAATTGTGGGTTTCAATGTGAAAATACATTTTATAGGGTATTCAAAAAGATAATGGGTGTAACACCAAATACTTATAGAAATAATGGAGCTAAAGATAATAAGGTTCCAGAGATACAGGGATATTTAAATTTTAATACAAGTGAAGCTATTAATAGATTAAAAGGATTTATAAATGAGGGGTGTTAAAAATGAAGTGTAGTAAAACAAAAAGATTATCCTATACAGAAAGGGCAAAGAAGATTGTAGATTCATTAACTTTAGAAGAAAAAGTTTATCTTATGAGTGGTGATATCACATTACAAGATATGTTAAAAGATATGCAGGCTGATACTAATAAACATTATAATTATATACCTTATGGTGCAGGTGGTAATGAAAAGGCAGAGATTCCTAAAATGCTTTTTTGTGATGGACCAAGAGGTGTTGTTTGTGGAGTGGGAGAAACTACGTGTTTTCCAGTATCTATGCTAAGAGGTGCAACTTTTGATGTTGACTTAGAAGAACGTATAGGACATGCTATAGGAAAAGAAATTAGAGCTTATGGTGGAAATTTATTTGGTGGAGTATGTATCAACTTACCATACAATCCAGGTTGGGGAAGAAGCCAAGAAACCTATGGGGAAGAGTCATTCCATTTAGGAGAAATGGGGGCTGCATTAACTAGAGGTGTACAAGATGAAGATGTTATCGCTTGTATTAAACACTTTGCATTTAACCAAATGGAAATTTCAAGATTTAAAGTTAATGTAGAATGTGATAAGCGTACAGAAAGAGAAGTATATTTACCACATTTTAAACGTTGTATTGATGAAGGTGCAGCAGCGGTAATGAGTTCATATAATTTATATAAAGGAACACATTGTGGGCATAATGATTATCTTTTAAATAAAGTATTAAAAGATGAATGGGGATTTGACGGCTTTATTATGAGTGACTTCATATGGGGAGTAAGAGATACAGTTGAAGCTGCTAATGGTGGACAAAATATAGAAATGTGTTGTACACAATTCTTTGGAGATAAGTTAGTGGAAGCTGTAAGAAATGGAGAAGTACCAGAAAGTAACATTGATGATGCGGCTGTTAGAATTACAAGAACGTTACTTGCTTTTGAAGAAGCTTATAGTTCCAATTATGATAAAACTGTTGTGGGGTGTAAGGAGCATATATATTTAGCTTTAGAATCAGCAAGAAAGGGAATTACTTTAATACAAAATGAAAATGATGTATTACCATTAAAGAAAAGTGAAGTTAAAAATATTGTAGTCTTAGGTGGTCTTGCTAATAAAGGAGTAATAGGGGATTATGGTTCAAGTCGTGTATATCCTAAGTATGTAATAACACCGCTTGAAGGTATTACAAAGGTTGCTGAAAACTCTGAAATAATATACTACGATGGAGAAAATTTAGAACATGCTAAGAAATTGGCCTCTAATGCAGATGCAGTAGTATTTGTAGTAGGATATAACCATGATGATGAAGGTGAGTTTATTGCAGCTGATGCAGCAGAGGGCTACACTGAAGCTATGGGTGGAGATCGTACAAAATCTCTAGGTTTACATGAAAATGAAGTAAAATTACTTCAAGAGGTAGGTCCAGTTAATAAGAATTCTGTTGCTGTATTAATTGGTGGAAATATGATAATGATGGAAAAATGGAAAGAAAGTATAAGCAGTATCCTTATGGCTTATTATCCAGGAATGGAAGGTGGAACTGCAATTGCTGAAATATTATTTGGTGATGTTAATCCAAGTGGGAAGCTTCCATATGTAATTCCATATAAGGAAAGTGATCTACCACAAGTAAATTGGGATACTGATAGTCAATTCTATGAATATTATCATGGATATGCAAAATTAGAAAAAGAAGGTGTTAAACCATCAGTTCCTTATGGATTTGGGTTATCCTATACAACTTATGAAGTGAAGGATGCAGATTTTAAAGTAGAAAATGATACATTGTATGCTACTTGCAAGGTTGAAAATACAGGAAAAGTAGATGGTGAAGAAGTGGTACAAATGTATGTTGGATTTGAAAAATCAACAGTAGATAGACCTGTAAAGCTTCTTCGTGGATTTAAACGTGTGGCTTTAAAGGCTGGAGAATGTAAAGAGATTACTATTCAATGTCCTGTAGAGAGATTAACTTGGTATAATCAAGAAACTGAATCAATGGAGCTTGAGCATATGGAATACGCAGTTTATATAGGAAGTAGCAGTGACAATAAGGATCTAATAAAGGGCAGTATTTCAATATAATAGACATTAATATTTTTATAAGAATAGATGCAGTTAAAAAACGAAAGGTTTCTTTAAACATGCATCTATTTTTATTTTACTTATTTAGGTAAAAAGTTATTGAAGAATATTCAGAAAATAACAAAAGTTTATATTGCAAATTTCTTCGTAAAATATTATAATACTTATAAAATAACATTTAAAAAGTAATTTTAAAATACATTTAATTATGTAGTAAATACAAGGGGGAGAATCATGGAGGATAAAATTTTTAGAGATAGTAATTTACCTATTGATGTAAGAGTTGAGGATTTATTAAAAAGAATGTCCTTAGAAGAAAAAATTAACCAGCTTGGATGTAAGATGTTTGTTAAAGCTATGGATACAGCAGAGGCTAGAAATATAGTAAACGGTATTGGGGAAATTGCATTACTTGGTGGAAAAGACACAGTTGAAGAAACAGCAGAATTTATAGAGGAGACACAAAGATATATTATTGAGCATTCACCTTTGGGGATTCCTGCAATATTTCACTGTGAGGCATTAAGTGGACCAGTTTATGGAGGAACAGTACAAAATCCTACTTCATTTAGCTTAGGAGCCACTTTTGATGATGAATTAGTAAAAGAGATGTCAACATATATAAGAAAGCAAATGGTTCCTATGGGGATTAGACAAGCTTTATCACCAGTGTTAGATATTGCACAGGATTTAAAATGGGGAAGAGTTAGTGAAACATATGGCGGAGACCCTACATTATCAGCTAAGATGGCTTGTGCATTTGTTGAAGGGTTACAGGGAGAAGATTTAAGTGATGGAGTTGCAGCTACAGCAAAACATTTCTTAGGATATTCAAAAACAGAAGGAAGTTTGAATTTAAGTAAAACTGAGGTTACAGAGAGAGACTTAAGAGAAGTTTTTGCTAAACCATTTGAAGCGGTAATTAATAAATCAAAAATTAAATCAATAATGAACTCTTATTCTGAAATAAATGGGGAGCCTGTATGTGCATCAAAAGATATATTAACTAATATGTTAAGAGATGATTTAAAATTTGATGGATTAGTTGTAAGCGATTATGCTTCTATTCAAAGATTGGTAGATGTTTTTAAAACTAAAGAAAATATGAAAAGCGCAGCTATTCAATGCTTAGAAGCTGGATTAGATGTGGAGCTTCCTGAACAATTCGGATATGGAAGTGCATTATTAGAAGCAGTAGAAAATGGTGAAATAAGTATTGATATCATTAATAGATCTGTGGAAAGAGTTTTAAGATTAAAGTTTGAATTGGGATTATTTGAGAATCCATATCCCAATATAGAAGAATTAAAAAACGTATATCCTTTAAACGAAGCAGAAGAATTAGCGAAAGAAATTACTTATAAAACAATGACTTTAACAAAAAATGATGGAATATTACCAATAAAAGATAAGACTAAAAAGATAGCAGTTATTGGACCTTCAGGAAATAGCTTAAGACATATGTATGCAGGGTATACATACCCAGCTATGTTAGAAATGCTTTTAGGTACAGCTTATGCTATGGCAGGAGTACAGATAGAGGGGGATAGTGAAACTCCAAAATCAACTCATATCCTTGGTGGTACTTATGAAGATTTAGATAAAGTTAATGCAATTATTAAAGGTGAGTATCCAAAGGCAAAGACTATTTTTGAAGCATTAAAAGATGAGTTTGAAAATGTAGAATTTGTTCAGGGATGTCATACTAAAAATGATTCATGTACTGATATAGAAAGTGCAAAGAAGGCTGCAGCTGAAGCAGATATTGTAATCATGACTTTAGGTGGAAAAAATGGATGGGGACTACATTGTACTTCTGGTGAAGGTGTGGATTCAGTTAAGTTATCACTATGGGGAAGACAAGAAGAATTATTAAAGGAAGTATACAAAGCAAATCCTAATATAGTTTTAGTTCATACTGACAGCAAGCCATTAACTTGTAATTTTGCTTACGACAATATTCCAGCTATTTTAGAAGGATGGTTATCAGGAACATATGGTGGACAAGCTATTGCTGATACATTGATAGGTAAGAATAATCCGGGAGGGAAATTACATGTAGATGTTCCTAGACATTCAGGAACAACTCCAGTATTCCATTATCAACACAGAGGTTCTGGATTAGGATCTTTATTTGATACAGCTATTAATCCAAAAGGATATATCAATTGTAATGCAAAACCAGTATTACCTTTTGGACATGGATTATCTTATACAGAGTTTAAGTATTCTGATTTTAGTATGAATGTTGGAAATGAAGCTATACCGGAAGTTAACATTAGAATGAGCGTTGAAAATACAGGAAATGTAGCTGGTGATGAAGTAGTTCAATTATATGGCATAGATACTTTTGCAAGTATGATTCGTCCAAGACAAGAATTTATAGGATTTAAACGTATAACGTTACTTCCTAATGAAAAGAAACATGTTACATTTAATTTTACAATAGATCAATTAGCATTTATGAATAAAGAGTATGAATGGATAGTTGAAGCTGGTGAATTTGAATTCTTTGTTGGAAAAAATAGTGATGAGAAGATAGCCGAATTTGACTATGTTCAAGAGAAAACTATTGCTATTGATCCAGCAGCAAGAAGTTTTTTTGCAGAAGCAATTGTTGAATAATAGATAGTATTTAATTAAAAAGTAGTTAGGGGATGTATCATAATTTAAAATTAGAAATTGAGAATGTAAAATGTAGGAATAAACTCCTTTAAGGGAGTTAAAAAAATAAATTTTAATAACCAATAAAATTATTTCTTAAATTCTAAACTAGCGCTGTTTTGATACAACCCCTAATAGAATAAAATTACTATATTTAATTATTAAGGTTGAAAAGGGGGACATTTTAAATGAGTTCAATATCTATGGAAAAAATTAAACTTAAAGAAAAAGTAGCATATGGATCGGGTGATTTGGCTTGTAACTTTATATTTTCTACAGTGTCTATATTCCTTTTAATTTTTTATACTGACGTTTATGGTCTTACTCCACTTCAAGCATCAACACTTTTCTTGGTTGCAAGAATATGGGATGCAGTTAACGACCCTATCATGGGAATGATAGTTGATAAATTGAATTTGAAACGTGGTAAATACAAACCTTATGTATTAATTGGGGCTCTTCCACTTGCATTAGCTGGGATATTATGTTTTACTGTGCCTAACTTTGGTCCAACAGGTAACTTAATATATGCATATGTTACTTATATTGGAGTAGGGATGCTTTACACATTTGTAAACGTTCCATATGGTGCTTTAACATCTGCTATGACACAGGACCCTATAGAAAGAACATCTATTTCTTCAATACGTATGTCTATGGCTATGGTTGGTGGACTTATAGTTAGTATGGGTATTCCTATGATTACAGGCAAATTTGAATCTCCTGCTAGAGGATATCAAGTTGCAATGATTATCTATGCATTATTAGGTGTTATATTCTTTATGTTCTGTTACTTTGGAACAAAAGAGCGTGTTGAAATTCCAAAATCAGACGAGAAGATGTCAATGAAAGATATATTAAATCAATTAAAATTAAATAAACCATTACGTATTTTATGTGGTGTATTTTTCGTAATCTTTACAAGTAATACTATTAATAGTTCAGCAGGAATATATTATTTCACATATAATGTTAAAAATGCTGGGCTCTTTGGCTTAAATAATATGGTTAATATGGGAACCATGATTGTAATGATTCTTCTTACACCTATGATAGTAGAGAAATTTGGAAAGAAAAAAACATTCTTAGCCGGTTTATTATGGGCAGGAATAGCTTCCATAATACGTTTTGTAATTCCATATGATAATATTGTTTTAGTTATTGGTATGACAGCTGTTATAGCAATAGGTAATGGTGTTACTACAGGACTTGCATGGGGTCTTGTTGCTGATACAATAGAGTCTGGTGAGTTAGCAACAGGAAAGCGTCAAGGTGGAATAATATATGCTGTAGTAGGATTCTTCTTCAAGCTTGGAACAGCTATGGGAGGAATAATACCAGGCTTTGTATTTAGTTTAACTGGATATGTTGCAAATGCAGAGCAAACTGTAGCTGCCATGAATGGTATTACATCTCTTATATCTATAATACCTGGAATATTACTTTTAATTATCTTTGTTATATTTATGAAATATCCACTTGATGAAAAAGGATATATGGAGATTATAGAAAAGTTAAATAAAAAGCGTGAAATAGCACAGTAAGATTATTAAATTTTATTGGTTAAATGTAACTTTTAATAAACTCATATAAGAAGTTATAAGAATAGATGCAGTTAAAAAAAACGAAAGGTTTCTTTAAACATGCATCTATTTTATTTTACTTATACAGGTGGAAAACTTACTTGTTGGAATTTGTAAAATGTTTAGAAAATATACAGAATTCATATTGCAAATTCTATTATAAGATATTATAATGACTTACAAAAGAACATTTAAAAAGTAGTTTAAAAACAAAAAATTATATTATAAATACAATTAGGAGGATATTATGAGATATTTATTGGGTTTAGATATTGGGACTTCTGGAACAAAAACGGCTCTCTTTGATGAAAACGGAAATACTATTGAAACAGCTACATATGGATATGAATTATATCAACCAAAGGTATGCTGGGCTGAACAGAAACCAGAAGAATGGTGGGAGGCTTGCGTTAAAGGGATTAGTGATGTAATAAAAAGTAGTAAGGTTAATTCGAGTGATATAAAAGGAATTGGATTAAGTGGACAAATGCATGGACTTGTTTTGTTGGACAAGGATCATGAGGTTATAAGAGATTCTATTATATGGTGTGACCAAAGAACTGAAAAACAGTGTGAGTATATGACTGAAGTAATAGGTAAGGAAAAACTGATAGAGATAACAGGAAATCCAGCTTTAACAGGGTTCACCCTTTCAAAATTACTTTGGGTTAAGGAGAATGAACATGAAAATTATGAAAAAATATATAAGGTTTTACTTCCAAAGGATTATATAAGATTTAAGTTAACAGGAGTGTTTGCTACAGAGGTTTCTGATGCTAGTGGAATGCAAATGTTGGATATTAATGCTAGAAACTGGAGTGAGGAATTACTTGAACAGTTAAATATAGATAAAAATATATTAGCTGATGTTTATGAATCTGTAGTAGTTAGTGGTAAGGTTACAGAAGAAGCCGCAAATGTTACTGGTTTAGCGGTAGGAACTGGAGTAGTTGGTGGGGCTGGTGATCAAGCTGCAGGTGCTATTGGAAATGGAATAGTCAGTGAAGGTATAATTTCAACGGTTATTGGTTCATCAGGAGTTGTTTTTGCAGCTACAGATACTCCAAAGTTTGATAAAGCAGGAAGCGTTCATACGTTATGTCATGCTGTACCTAATATGTGGCATGTAATGGGGGTAACTCAAGGCGCTGGTTTATCATTAAAATGGTTTAAGGAAAATTTCTGTAGGAAAGAAATAGAAGAAAGTAAAGAACAAGGAATCAACATATATGATTATTTGACAGAAGAGGCAGCGAAGTCTAAACCAGGTTCCAATGGAGTAATTTATTTACCATACCTTATGGGGGAAAGGACACCGCATATAGACCCAAATGTAAAAGGCGGTTTTTTAGGCGTGTCACTTATAAATAATCATGGTGATTTTATTAGAAGTATTTTAGAAGGGGTTAGTTTTAGTTTGAAAAATTGCCTTGATATTATAGAGGGGATGAATGTTGAAATAAGTGATATAAGAGTTAGTGGTGGAGGTGCTGAAAGTTCATTGTGGATACAAATTTTATCAGATGTCTTTAGTTATTCATTACAGACTGTAAAAGCATCAGAAGGACCAGCGCTAGGTGTTGCTATTTTAGCGGGAGTTGGAGTTGGAATATATGATTCAGTTGAAGAAGCATGTAGTAAGATTATAAAGGTAAATGATAAAGTTGAACCCAATAGTGGTATAATAGAAATATATAATAACATATATAAAGTATACAATTCGCTTTATCCAAAGATTAAAGGTATTTAATAGATATCAGAGGTTTTCTTGTTGGATAGCGTATGCTTAAAAAGGAGAAAGCTTAAGTATGGAGATAAATCATAGTAAAATTAAAGAAACCAATAGGAAAAAGATAATTAAATTATTGTTAGAGAAGACGGAAGCAACAAAGCTAGACATATCTAGAAGTTTAGACATAAGTATAACAACAGTATCTACTAATATTTCAGAGTTAAAAGAAGAAGGGCTTGTTGAAGAAGTTAGATCATTAGAATCAACAGGGGGAAGAAAGGCTATTGCATTAAGAATTAATGAAAATTGTAGATTTTCAATTGGGATAGCATTAACACCTAGACATATTAAAATATCTTTGGTTAATTTAAAAAGAGAAGTGATTGAAAGTCTAAGAGTAAAGCATAACAATGATAGTATTGAGAATATAGTAGGTATAGTAAAAGAAAATATACAAAATATACTAATGAAAGCTAATATTACAGCTGATAAATTATTAGGGTTGTGTATATCAATTCCAGGAACTGTAGATTCAAATAATGGTATTATACAATATTGCTATTTATTAAATGCAAAGGAGTATAATATTAAAAAAGAATTTGAGTATATGAAGATACCTACTTATATAGACAATGAGGCAAATCTTTCGGCTTATTATGAGTTTTTGAATAGAAAAGACACATTGAAAGATTTACTATATATATCAATAACTGATGGATTAGGTTTAGGAATAGTTATAGATGGTAAAATGCATAAAGGTAGTAATAATATAGCTGGGGAGCTTGGTCATATAAAAATCGTTGTTGATGGAGAAAGATGCAACTGTGGTTCAAAAGGGTGTTTAGAAGCATATACCTCAAAAAAAGTATTATTAAAGGAGTATAATACTTTAACTAATAAGGAGTTAAATGAAATAGATGACTTCGAGAAGCTTTATAACCTAGGGGATAGCGTAGCAAGAGAAATATTAGAGAAATACTTGAAATATCTTGGGGTGGGTATTTCTAATTTAAGTATGATATTAGATCCTAGAAGTATAGTTTTAGGTGGAGATATAAATAATTTATTAGAAAAAAATATAGATAGTATAAGAGATATAGTATATAAGGATAATTTATTTATTAATAAAGATAAATGTAAAATAGAAGTGACAGACTTTAAAGAGTCATATTTATTAGGAGCAGCAATGCTTCCAATAGAGGAATATTTAAAATAGTAAGGTGTAGCGTTTGCTACACTCTTATTAAAGAAACTTTTTAAAGTTATTTTTAAAAGTCATGAAAAATGGAGGGAAAATGAATAGAGAATTAGATAATATTTGTATAAATGCTATTAGAGTACTTTCAGCAGAGGCCATTGAAAAATCTAAGTCTGGTCATCCAGGATTGCCGTTAGGAGCAGCAACAATGGCATATACACTATGGACAAAGATGAATCATAATGGAAAAAATCCCAAATGGGATAATAGGGATAGATTTATTTTATCAGCAGGACATGGATCAATGCTGGAGTATTCATTGTTACATTTATTTGGATATGGCATTAGTATTGATGATATAAAGAATTTTAGACAAATCGGAAGCTTGACACCAGGTCATCCAGAGTTTGGACATACTAGAGGGGTAGAAGTAACTACAGGACCTTTAGGACAGGGAATTTGCAATGCTATTGGTATGGCAATCGCTGAATGTCATCTCGCAGATAAGTTTAACAAGCCTGGTTTTGATATAGTTAATCATTACACTTATGCAATTGTTGGAGATGGATGTTTAATGGAGGGAATATCAGCAGAAGCATCATCATTAGCAGGAACGTTAGGCCTTGGAAAGCTTATAGTTTTATATGATTCTAATAATATTTCTATTGAAGGAGATACTGAAATAGCTTTTAGAGAGGATGTTGCAAAGAGGTATGAAGCATACAATTGGCAAGTTATAAAAGTTGAAAATGGAAATGACATTGAGGCAATATCAAAGGCTATAGAGGAAGCAAAGAATGAGGTTGGAAAACCTTCTATGATAATAGTTAAGAATATAATTGGATTTGGATGTGCTGCAAAACAAGGAAAGGCAATAGTGCATGGAGAACCATTAGGAGCTGAGAATATAAAAGTTATGAAAGAGACCCTTGGTTGGAAACAGGAAGAGTTTTATGTTCCAGCAGAAGTCTATTCTAATATGGATAGATATATTGATGAAGGGGTTAAGAAAGAAGAAGCATGGGAGACTTTGTTTGAAAAATATAAAAAGGTATATTCAGAAGCGGCAGAAGAGTATGTAACATGGTTTTTGGAAGAAACAGACAAAGAAACACTTATAAATAAAAAAGAGTTTTGGAGTTTTGATAAAGGAATGAGCACTAGAGAAGCTTCAGGAGCCATGATAAATAGGTTAGCTAAGATAATACATAATTTAATAGGTGGGTCTGCAGACTTAGCGCCTTCTAATAAAAGTTATATGAATGGATTTGGAGATTTTTCAGCAGAAGATAGAAGTGGGCGTAATCTTCACTTTGGCGTAAGAGAGCATGCTATGGCAGCTATAGCAAATGGGATATATATTCATGGAGGATTAAAGGTATTCTGCGCAACTTTCTTTGTATTTAGTGATTACATGAAAGGGGCAATGAGATTATCATCATTAATGAAGTTACCAATAACGTATATTTTAACACATGATAGTATAGGAGTTGGAGAAGATGGACCTACTCATCAGCCAATTGAACAATTAGCAGGGCTAAGAAGTATGCCAAATATGACTGTGTTTAGACCAGCAGATGCTAAAGAAACAGCTGCTGCGTGGTATTATGCTATAACGAATGGAAATACACCAACATCATTAGTTCTAACTAGACAGAAATTACCTTTATATGATGGAGATGCTAAAAGAGCATTAAAAGGAGGATATATTATTAAAGATTCGAAAAAAGAAACTCCAGATGTACTTCTTATGGCATCGGGTTCAGAAGTGGAACTTATTTATAAAGCAGCTGATGAGTTAGCAATAAAAGGAGTAGATGCAAGAGTTGTAAGTATGCCATCTTTTGAATTATTTAATAAACAAGATGAAGAATATAAAGAAAAGGTTCTTCCTAAATCAGTAAGAGCAAGAGTCGCAGTTGAAGCATTAGCTTCTTTAGGGTGGTACCAATACATAGGACTAGATGGAAAAGTTATCTCGTTGGACACTTTTGGTGCATCAGGAAAGGCTGAGGAATTATTTGAACAGTTTGGATTTACTGTAGAAAATGTTGTTAGAACAGCATTAGAAATATTAGGGTAGTTATTGAGTATGCTTTTTTAGAAAGGTAAATAAAAATAAGTTTCAATATTAAGAATATTGTAGAGGGATAAGTATAGGAGGGGCAAAAATATGCTTATAAGCAAAGTAACGGATAGTAGCTTTAAAAAATATGGAAAAATTTTAAGTGGATATGATATAAAAGAGCTGTTAAAAAGGATGGAAGAAACTCCTTTGCCAGAAGATGTTATTTACGAACCATCAATTAAGGCATTGGAAACTCTAGATGTTTCAAAAGAATTTGAAGAAAGACACTTTGGCGGTTTAGATATTCAAGTAGGATACTGCAATGGCAATAATTATATGTTAAATGCTGTTGAGTACCATCGTACATCAGAAATAAATGTAGCTGTTACGGAGATGATATTGCTATTAGGAATACAGAAAGATATAGAGGATGATTACTCTTATGATACATCAAATATAGAGGCATTTTTGGTGCCGGCGGGAACTGCAGTAGAATTATATGGGACAACCTTACATTATGCACCTTGCAATGTTAATGAAAATGGTTTTAGATGTGTAGTGATACTACCTAGAAATACTAATTTACCACTAACAAAAGAAATACAGAAACAAGGTGAAGATAAGTTATTATTTGCAAAGAATAAATGGTTAATAGGACATCCTGAGACAAATTTACAATCACAGTGTGCATTTATTGGGTTGAAAGGTGAAAATATTTCACTTAAGAAATAGTAGAAGACAATTAAAAAATAAAATTTAATATATATTAGAGGATTATGGAGGAATTTATAATGAATAATGTACCACAAATTAAATTAGGAATTGTTGCTGTAAGTAGAGATTGTTTTCCAATGGAGCTATCAGAAAGACGTAGACAAGCTGTAGTTAAAGAGTTTACAGGAAGTTATGGAGAAATTTATGAATGTCCTACAGTAGTAGAAAATGAATTGCATATGAGAAAGGCTTTATCAGAAGTAAGGGAAGCTGGAGTTAATGCATTAGTTGTTTATCTTGGAAACTTTGGACCAGAAACAGCTGAAACATTATTAGCTAAAGAATTCGATGGACCTGTTATGTTTGTTGCTGCTGCAGAAGAAACAGGTAATAATTTAATAGGTGGCAGAGGTGATGCTTATTGTGGAATGTTAAATGCAAGTTATAATTTAGGATTGAGAAATATAAAAGCATATATTCCGGAATATCCAGTAGGGACTGCTGATGAAGTAGCAGATATGATTTATGAATTTGTATCAGTTGCTACTACATTATTGGGTTTAAGAAGTTTGAAAATAATATCATTTGGTCCAAGACCACAAGATTTTTTAGCATGTAATGCACCGATAAAGCAATTATATAATCTTGGTGTTGAAATAGAAGAAAACTCTGAATTAGATTTATTTGCAGCATTTAATAATCATGCAAATGACCCAAGAATACCAGTGGTAATAGCTGATATGGAGAATGAATTGGGTGAAGGAAATAAAATGCCAGGTATATTACCTAAACTTGCTCAATATGAAATTACTTTATTAGATTGGATGGAAGAGCATAAGGGTTCAAGACAATATGTAGTATTTGCAAATAAATGTTGGCCATCATTCCAAACACAATTTGGTTTTGTGCCTTGTTATGTAAATAGTCGTTTAGCATCAAAGGGGATTCCTGTAGCATGTGAAGTTGATATTTATGGAGCATTAAGTGAATATATAGGTATGTGTATAAGCAATGATGTTGTAACTTTACTTGATATAAACAATACAGTACCAAAAGATATGTATGAAACAGATATTAAAGGTAAATTTAATTATACTTTGAAAGATACTTTTATGGGGTTCCATTGTGGAAATACAGCAGCTTGCAAGTTATCATTCTGTAATATGAAAAATCAAATGATAATGGCTAGAGCATTAGAGCCAAATCAAGAGCCTAATATTACAAGAGGAACATTAGAAGGTGATATTTTACCAGGAGATATTACATTCTTTAGATTACAAAGTAATGCTGATGCAGAGCTAACAGCATATGTAGCAGAAGGAGAGGTTCTACCAGTTGCAACAAGATCTTTTGGTGCCATAGGTGTATTTGCAATTCCAGAGATGGGAAGATTCTATCGTCATGTATTAATAGAGGGTAGATATCCGCATCATGGTGCTGTTGCTTTTGGTCATCATGGAAAAGCAATAGTAAATTTATTTAGATACTTAGAAGTAAACGAGATTGGATTTAATAGACCAAAAGGAATGTTATATAAGACTGAGACGATATATAAATAGAAATTAAATATAATATTGATAAAAACTCTAACCTTATTATTTAGAAATTAATTAAGTTACTCCTTTTATTAAAGGGGTAACTTAATTAATAAATTTTCAACATAATTTAAGAAGGATTTAAAAGATGAAAGTTTTAGTTAGTTTGTATAAAACAGAAAAATTTAATGAATATAATGTAATTGAGTTAATAAGTGATACTGGAATGTCGATTAAGGCTATCGATTTAGGGGGTATTATTACAGAAATTAATACACCTGATAGAGAAGGAAATATAGAAAATGTAGTTTTAAACTATGATAATTACGATACTTATTTAGATAACCCAAACTATTTAGGCGCAATAATTGGCAGAAATGCTGGAAGGATAGGTGGGGCCAAAATAGTAATTGATGGCATAGAACATGAGTTGGAAAAAAATGATGGTGGAAATACATTGCATGGTGGATTTAATGGATTTAATTTTAGAAAATTTAAATTTGAAACATTTAACAATGCTGAATGTGTAGGTGTGAAATTTTCATATTTAAGTGAGGATGGTGAAGGGGGTTTTCCTGGAGCAGTATATATTAATGTAATTTATACATTAAATAATGAAAATGAATTGAAAATATCATATGAAGGTAGAAGCACTAAAAAGACTATTTTAAATATGACAAATCATAGTTATTTTAATTTGAGTGGTAATTGTAAAAGAAAAATAACTAATCATTCATTGTACATTAAATCTGACAAGATTACTGAACTTGATAATGATTCAATAATTACAGGTGAAATGTTAGAAGTCAATAATTCGCCATTTGATTTTAGAATTCCTAAAAAGATAGGGAAAGATGTCTTTAACGATGATTATCAATTAAAAATAACTAAGGGGTATGATCACTACTTTAATTTAAATAAACATAAGGATGATGAAAAAGTTGTGGAATTGTATGATGATGAATCAGGAAGAGCAATGTATATTAAGACAAATTGTAATGGAGTAGTGGTGTATAGCTGCAATTATATAAATGAAGGTAAGCTTTCTATAGGAAGAGATATAGATATAAAGGATGCTGTTTGCTTAGAAACTCAAAATATACCAATAGGAAAGAACAACTTATTTATTGAAGATTCAATTATTGATTCAAATGAAATTTATTCTAAAGAAACAACGTATAAGTTTATAGTTAAAGATAGAGTGCTTGGATAGCATGTGTAAACTCAACTTTAAATTAAAGATATAGAATTAAAAAATAGTCTATAAAATAGGAGACCACTGAAAAACATTTTATTTTCGGTGGTCTATTTTTATATAATCGAGACACTAGATAATTTTGTGTAATTAATAATTTTATTTTAAATATTACTGGAAATTTTGCTTTCCAGTAATAATTTTTTATGGATTAGCCATACTAAAACTAACATTTATTATCTAAATATAGTGTTTTACTAAACATAAATTTTATTCATAAAAACATTAAAAAGTACAAGCTTAATCTAAGTCATCACTTAATCTATCTGAAAATGCTAGAGATAGCTCCGCCAAAGTATTTGCCCAGCCATGAATTGGCTGTGTCCACTTCTCCATAATTTCCATTGTAGCAAGGTAAACACACTTATTTAGTGATTCATCTGTAGGAAAGATAACTCTTACCTTTGTAAATTTGCGAACCTGACGATTGAAGCCTTCGAGTACATTTGTAGTGTAAATAATCATCCTTATGCTAGGAGAAAATTCGAAATATGTTGATAGATTATCCTAGTTATTGTACCAAGAATCTATTACTATGCCATATTTATCGCCCCAGTTTTCTTTTAATCTGTCTAATTGAGCTAACGCAAGTTCCTCCGTAGGAGCCTTATAAACTTCTTTTAAATCCTTCATAAACGCTTTTTGATATTTAGATGCAACATACTTAATTGAATTTCTAATTTGATGAACAATACATGTTTGAATATTAACCGCAGGGAAAACCGTTTTAATAGCCTGTGGAAATCCTTTTAAATCGCCCATGCATGCAATTAGAATATCTTTAACCCCTCTATTCTTCAAGTCATTGCAAATACTTAGCCAAAACTTAGCACCTTCGGCTTCATTAACCCAAATTCCAAGTATATCTTTATGTCCTTGCATTGTATAACCTAAGCATTGTAATCAAAGTTGCTCTCATTTGTTTTTCTCATTTAAAATCCTCCTCTTTTCTATAGTATATTATTCCAAATAACCCAACTCATCATACAAAAAGAGAGTAGGTAAATTTGCTTTTACACAAATCTATCTACGCTCCCTTAGATGAACCATTAATTAAATTGTATATTTGAAGCATTATTAACAAAAGCATTGTGGATTTAAATTAATAAAATCTACAATGCTTTTTATTTCTTTTTTATTCTTTTTTACAGTATCCAAATTCTTTAGATAGCTCTTCTTTAAGTTGTAATATATAAGGTATAAGTTCTTTAATTCTAGAATCTTCCATTCTAGATTTTGGAGCTGATAGACTAAAAGCATGTTTTGATCTTCCTTTATAATCTAAGATGCAAGCTGCGATACATCTTACTCCTTCTTCGTTCTCCTCATCATCTAGAGCATAACCATTTTTCCTAACTTCTTTTAGACGCTCCATAAGTCCTTCAAGGGTAGTAATTGTGTATGGTGTAAGTTCATGAATATCACTACGTTCCCATATTTGAGTTATTTCCTCATCAGTCATGTAAGCAAGCATAGCTTTACCTACTCCAGAGCAGTATAAAGGAATTTTACTTCCTACTTTAGAGACCATTCTAACTGAGTTTACATTAGACTCTACCTTATCTATGTATACTGCTTCAGTACCTTCCTTTTGAACTAAGTGAATAGTTTCACCAGTCTGCATAGATAACTTTTTCAAGTAGCGGTGGGCTATTGCAAAAATATCTGTATGGTCTAGACTACGGTTAGCTATTTCAAGAAGCTTGAAGGTGAGAGCGTATTTGCCCGTTCCTTCATCCTGTTTAACATAGTCCATATATACTAGAGAGTTTACAAGTCTATGTGTAGTGCTTTTATGTAATTTAAGCATGTTGCTTAATTCAATCAAACCTATAGGACCAGTCATAGACATGGTCTCAATTACTTGAAAAATTCTATCCACTACTTGGATAGGATTTTTAGATTCTGTTTCATTAATTTCTTTCAAGAATAGGCCTCCAATCTTTCTGTATTATTATTGAATATATAAATAAAAAGGTATCACATCCCAAATTTTAAAGACTTAGCTTTATTCTATCATTTAGGATTTAAATTAGCAAATTCACCGAAAATTCAAGCTAAACTGCCTTGACAATTTTAAAATTTTCTGTATAATTTAAATCAAAGAGTATCACATTTCGAAACGGTGTTTCACATTGTGAAACATGAAAAGCTTTTAATTGGAGGATAAGATTATGAATGAAGTTTTAAATAGTATTCAAAAATTAGGTATAGTACCTGTTGTAGTTTTAAATAATGCAAAGGATGCTGCACCATTAGCACAAGCACTTTGTGAAGGTGGACTTCCATGTGCAGAGGTAACATTCCGTACAGAAGCTGCTGAAGAATCTATTCGTATAATGGCAGAAAAATATCCTAATATGTTAGTTGGAGCTGGTACAGTATTAACAACTGAGCAGGTTGACCGTGCAGTTGCTGCAGGTGCTAAATTCATCGTTAGCCCAGGTTTAAACCCTAAAATAGTTAAATACTGTATAGAAAAAGGTGTTCCAATAACTCCAGGTGTTACTAATCCAAGCGATATCGAGCAAGCTATCGAGTTAGGATTAGAAGTTGTTAAATTCTTCCCTGCTGAGCCAGCTGGTGGAATAAACATGATAAAAGCTATGGCTGCACCATACACAAACATGAAGTTCATGCCAACAGGTGGAATCAGTGCTGCTAACTTAAATTCATATCTTGACTTCCCTAAGATAATTGCTTGTGGTGGAAGCTGGATGGTTAAAGGTGACCTAGTTGCTGCAGGAGATTTCGGTAAAATAAGAGATTTAACTAAAGAAGCTATACAAGCTATGTTAGGTTTCGAAGTTGCTCATATCGGAATAAATGGCAAAACATCTGAAGAGGCTTTCAGCTTTGCAATGATGTTCCAGAAAATGTTTGGTTTCACTAAGAAAGAAGGAAATAGCTCTTACTTCGCTGGTAAAGGAATAGAAATAACTAAATTACCTTACCTTGGAGCAAACGGACACATCGCAGTTTCAACAAACTACATTGAAAGAGCTATAGCTCACTTAGAGTCTCAAGGATTCGAGTTTGACATGAACACTGTTAAGTACGATGCAAAAGGAAATATAAAAGCTGTATTCTTCAAGAATGAAATCGGCGGATTTGCAATTCACTTAGTACAAAAATAAGATTTTAAATATAAAATTACATGAATAAAAAGTTTAAAAACTTAAAGATAAAGGAGACTATTAAAATGGCTAAAAAGGTTGTTACATTTGGAGAAATCATGTTAAGACTTGCACCAGAAGGATACTATAGATTCGTGCAAGCAGATAAATTTGGAGCTACTTACGGTGGAGGAGAAGCTAACGTTGCTGTATCTTTAGCTAACTATGGATTCGATGTAAAATTCGTTACTAAACTTCCAAAGCATGAAATAGGACAAGCTGCTGTAAACTCTTTAAGAAAATTCGGAGTTGATACTTCAGACATCGCTCGTGGTGGAGACAGAGTTGGTATATACTTCTTAGAGAAAGGTGCTTCTCAAAGACCTTCTAAAGTTATATATGACAGAGCTGGATCTTCAATAGCTACTGCAACATCTGTAGACTTCGATTGGAAAGCAATATTTGATGGAGTAGAGTGGTTCCACTTCACTGGAATAACTCCAGCATTAAATGATGAAGTTGCTGCTATATGCTTAGAAGCTTGTAAAGCTGCTAAAGAAGCTGGTGTTACAATTTCTTGTGACTTAAACTACAGAAACAAGTTATGGACAAAAGCAAAAGCTGGAGAAGTTATGGCTGAATTATGTAAGTATGTTGACGTATGTATAGCTAACGAGGAGGATGCTGCTGACGTATTCGGAATCCACGCTGCTAACACAGATGTAACAACTGGAACAGTTAACCACGAAGGATACAAGGACGTTGCTAAACAATTAGCAGATCGTTTCGGATTCAGCAAAGTTGCTATAACTTTAAGAGAATCTATATCTGCTAATGACAACAACTGGTCTGCAATGTTATTCGATGGAAGCGATTATTTCTTCAGCAAAAAATACAAAATGCACATCGTTGACCGTGTAGGCGGAGGAGATAGCTTCGGTGGCGGATTAATCTGTGCATCATTAAACGGATTAGATTCTCAATCTACAATAGAGTTTGCTGTAGCTGCATCATGCTTAAAGCACTCTGTAGAAGGAGACTTCAACCTAGTATCAGTTGACGAAGTATCTAAACTTGCTGGCGGAGACGGATCAGGCAGAGTTCAAAGATAAGTGAGCCTCCAAATCTATGATTTAGTCAGTGGAACTTACTCATTCGAGCGCATGCGAGAAGGAGTTTCCACTGAAAAACTAATCTCTGATTTAGTTATTCGAACTTACTCCACCGAAGGAATGTGAGGCGGAGTTACCGTTAAAATAGAAAAAGTAATGCAACATCATGAGGTGTTGCATTATTTTTTTATGTTAAAAGGTGGTATGAAAGCTGACCCGTGGATTCATCGGGTCAGGTCACCGGTTTCTCTAAAATGTACCCTAAATTACCGACACCTATACTTTCTAAATATTTACTTGACCTATGTCTAATTCTTACTATACCAACAGGCTTATCATCAATATATAAGAAGTAGGTTGTTTCTGGAACTATATTCCTTAATATGGGGTTTGTTGGTTATGGGCTGTACTTAATTCAAATATATTTTTTATAAAAAGTTAATAGATTAAAATTTTTACTATTATTTTAGCTGCCACATTTCATTAGCTTTAGATAGTAATGCCTCGATACTAGATTTATTTTTCTCAATAGCTTGGACAGCATATGTGTCTTCTTTATCTATTGGTTTCATATTTTCATCAACATAAAATTCATATCTTTTCCCATCCTGCTCTACTCTTATACCATACTCATACCCACCAAATATCAATGGCCATATAATTAAAAGTTCACCTGTTTCACTGTTTGAAACTGCTAAATTCCCTGTATACTGTAAGTAATCTGGTTTTTTTACATGATAGTTATAACCATCTTTTAGTGTACCGTAGGAATGAACTGGGCCAAATCGGGGTAAATCTTTTACAAATTTATTATATTTTATGGATGTTATTGAAAACCAACTAATATTTAAAACTACAAATGCTACTATAATTAATATAAGAATATTTTTTTTATTTATCTTAATCATAAATTAACCACCCTATTTCCTTGTTTTTTTATGTCCTCATCATGTGTAACTAATATGATTATTTTGCCTTGTTCATTCAGTTGTTTTAATATATTAAGTACATCTGTTGCATTCTTTTTATCTAGAGATCCCGTTGGTTCATCAGCCAATATAACATCACATTTTTTAAGCATTAATCTGGCTAACGCTACTCTTTGTTGCTCTCCACCTGATAATGTGTATACCTTTTTATTTAATTTTTCTTCTAACCCTACAATCTTTAAAGCCTCTTCTATGGATAAACTTGTCTTACAATCCTTGCGAATAAATTTCAAATTCTCTTTAACCGTTTTATTATCAACTAATGCGAAGTTTTGAAATAAAAATCCTATTTTTGTTCTAAAGTACTTTAAATGATTTCTTATATTTTTAATATCCACACCATCAACAATTATTTCTCCACTATCTATCTTTTCAATTGCTCCAATCATATTTAATAAGGTTGTTTTACCACAACCACTTGGTCCTGAAAATATGATGAAATCTCCATCTTCTATTGTTAAATTAAAATCTGAAAATAATGTGTTATCATCAAATTTTTTGGTTATATTCTTTATTTCAATCATAAATTTCCGCCTTTCAATATCTTTTGAATCTTAGATTTTTCAATTCTATTTATATTAAATGTAATAACAGATAATTCTAATATTAAGATGATGAGTCCTCCCAAAGCCAAATAATGACCTATTTGAGTTTTCATTATTATATTAACAATAATAGCTATTAACGTACTTGATATTGTAGTTATAACTGTCATCATAATAATTTTCCTGTTTTTTTGTAAAATACTATACCCAAGGACTTTCTTAATAGAGAGTTCAATAGCATTCACTTTGTACTCCAATATAATAATTGAGTTAATAATAATAATCTCTAAAAGTAAAACTAAAACACTAAACACTAAATTAATATATAAAGCTCTTTTAGCTACAATCCACATGTTTTCATATTTTTCTAAAACATTTATTTTCTGAATAAATTGACCTTCTAAATCATGTTCAGCTATAAATTTGTTAAATTTATTAATTTGATCCTCTGATGATATTCGGTACATAACATCATATATTTCATCTAATGAACTAAAGTTTAGGCTTTTAAATTGATCCTCTGACATATTATTATAAATAATAGCAGGGTTTTTTACTAAATGACTTCCATATATATAATCCTCGTCTATCCCAACAATATCAATATTATCATGGTAATAAATCACATCATAATCGAAAACAAAATCCTCATCATTATTAAAAGGTATATTAATTTTTAGTTGCTCAATAATTTCAAAATCATTTTCCATACCAGTAGGTAATATAAAGTAAAAATCTTTATCTAAATTTAAACTATTAAGTTTATCTATTTTACTTGATAAATAATCGAGAGCATTTCTATTTGCAGAAATCCCTGACGTCTCTCCAGTTTCAGAGATATTTTTTACTGAAATTGCATCAAATTCTTTGAAAAACTCTTTATAGAATGTTTCTTGTACAGTGTGAGATTCTTCCCATCTGCTATTAAGAGATCCATCACTGTTCTCAAATGGTTTATACATAAACTTAACGTGGTAATAATCGGAATGATCTTCAAAAAAAGTTTTTTGCTTATAAAAGGTGTAAGATTGAAAAATAAAAGCTATATTACTAGATATTATAAAAATAGTAATAATGGTTGTAACTAATTTTAAACCATAATTCAGTGATAACAATTCTTTAGAATTGTTGCCATTAGAAAAACATTCTTTTATATTAGAAAAGTATAAACTCAAATATAATAATCCATTAATACATAATAAAATAACAAATAATATAATTGAGATTTTAAAATTAAAGAATATGTAAGTGTATTTAGATAGAATAAAAAATATTAATGTAAAAAATGCTATAAATGCAAAAGAATCTAATAGGATATTTTCCAAAATAATCTTACTTATTCTTTCTCCCATAGTGATTCTAATAAGATTTTCTTTTTTTTGTGAAATAACATCATAAACGGAAAATAACAAAATAATACTAACGATGAGTATCCATATAGCAATGGTATCATTTTTTGACTCTTTATCAGGATAACCTGGTTTAGGATGATTACCTGCATACTTGTCAATTAAATCCATTTTAAATTGCTGAACATTCTCTTTAATACCAATAACATAATATTCATTTTGATTTTTAATATCAGGTATATTCTCAATATTGTTAAATTTAAAATTAATGTTTCCTAAAAAAAGGCTTGTATACTTTCTTTCAAATATATTTGAATTTTGATTTATATATTTTTCAACTCCCGGTGTCCCATAAATATCATATTCAGTAAGAAAACTATTTGGCTGAGATCGTATAAAAGTAAATACCTCAACTTCATTACTAGTTGATGAATTAGCAATATCATCAATCATTTCAACACTAGTTGTATCATTTTGTAAATATAATGTAGTATACGCGTATTGATTATAAAAATTATCTAAATAAAAAATATGACTTTCTCCGACAATTAAAAGTCCTATAAACATAATACAAAAACTAATGATATACTTAACTTTTTTCAAAAAAACTCCCCCAAATTATTCACTTTCTGTCATAACTATATTTGTAATAGTTTACTACTTTATCATTCTTATATTAAATAAGATGATAAAGTAGTAAATTTTAATTCATGCTAATTGTAAAACACATTAAAGGAAAAAACAACCTTTGTTGTAAAATGATTCATATATTACCTAATGAAGTAAAGTAAATTACAATGGTAAATTTATTGAAAGAGAAATCATTGGTAAAATATAGTGCTTAATGATGACTTATTAATATTCAATATGGCTTAGCTTGATGGCTATGGGGTAGCGCCAACATTTCCGACAATGTTGACACTACCCCTTTAAGAGGAATTAAATAGTGATTAAAGAATATGTTAAGTAAGTAAATGCTTAGAAGTAAGGTGACTAAGGTGTTGCATTATTTTTTATGTTAAAAGGTGGTATGAAAGCTGACCTGGGGATTCATCGGGTCAGGTCACCGGTTTCTCGCTCTAAGTACATATTAGCAAAATTATTTGTATGGCTGCATTGCCTGTTGTATATTTAATATTAAAATAGTGGCTTTATTAAAAGATGAAATTGTTGGTATCTGTGTATGTAAGGAAAATCGTATCGATTTAATAATGTCTCATAGTGAAATGCATAGACAAGGGATTGGAAGTAGTTAAAATCAAAAACTTTATGGTTCAATGCAATGTAGCCCACGCCTATACAAAAATAACTGATTTTAAAGAAAGACAACCAATATTCATATAAATAGCATTAAAAACTTGAAAAGTATGTTATACATTCAATATATTAGGTGTATGATTGATTATAATATAAATCGTTGGAGGTGTTTTTATGAAGAATAAACGTTATTTTATTTTTGGAACTTTATTAAGCGTATTATCATTAATGCTAATATTCGTAGGATTAAAATTTAGTATAATAATAAGTCTTGTTGCCTTAGTAGGTCTATTCATAGGAATTAGAATATTAATGCATTGGAGTACAATAACTTATGAATGGGTATGCGATGAATGTGGAGAAAAATTTAATATCTCTTTAAAACAAAATATTTTTGGGGTTAATTCAGGAGTTAATTATAAAAATCTATATTGCCCTAAATGTCATAAAAAAACTATGTGTAAGGGTTTTTCAAAGAAAGTATCACTAGACAACAAAGAAAGCAGTTATTAATTCATTAAAAATTCTTTAGGAAATAATATTTAATAATAATAAATATTATATAGTTAGACATATAATTAAAATAGTGATATAATCCAAAAAGAATATTTTAAATTTAAACAATATATGGAAGGAAATGTGGTATGAAAAGATTATTTAAATTATTGAGTTTATCAGCGTGTATGATAATAATGGGGGCATTCTTTGTAGGATGTAGTAAAAGTTATTCTGAAGAAATAAACTTTTTTAACTATGGAGAAAATATAGATGAAGAAACTGTAAAAGAATTTGAGAAGGAATATGGTATAAAAGTTAATATTGAAACTTTTGATGATATGGAAACAATGTATCAAAAGGTTAGTAGTGGTGGAGCAAAATATGATGTTATTTTAGCATCTGATGCTTTAATGCCAAGAATGATTGATAAAAATCTTGTTCAAGAACTAAATAAAGATAATATACCTAATATATCTCAAATGGATGAGCAGTACTTAAATCTAGAAATAGATCCAGGCAATAAGTATTCAGTTCCTTATATGTTTGGCACAGTAGGACTTATTTATAATAAAGATGTAGTTACAGAAGAAGTAGATAGTTGGGACATATTATGGAATGAAAAATATAAAGATAAAATTTTTATGTTTGATACCTATAGAGATACAATAGGAGCTGCTTTAAAGAAGCTTGGATATTCTTTAAATACAACTAATCCAAAAGAGATTGAAGAAGCTAAAGAGTTATTAATAGAGCAAAGAAAATTAGTGAATCCAATATATGGTGTTGATAACGGAACTGTAATGATTCCAGCAGGAGAATCAGATATAAATATGATTTGGTCTGGAGAAGGGTTAAATCTTCAAGATGAAAATCCTAATTTAGTTTACGTAGTACCTAAGGAAGGTGCAAACTTCTGGATTGATAGCTTATGCATACCTTCTAATGCTGAAAATGTTCAAGGAGCTGAAAAGTTCATAAACTTTGTAAGTGATAAGGAAAGCGCATTAAGAATAGCGGATGAAATAGGATATACAACTCCAAATAGAGAAGCTAGATTAGAGCAACCAGAAGAAGTTAGAGATAATCCTAATGCATATATGCCAAAGGAAATAATGGATAGATGCGAAATCTATGTTGACTTCGATAGTGATGTTAAGAAAATCTATGATGACGCATGGATACGCATAAAATCAAATGATTAAATAAAAAAGTGTAGAGTTATGATATGCTCTCTTTATAGTAGACAGTTAAAATAATAAAACTGTTTCTATGAAGGGGGCATTTTATTATGGACAGAAAGTCTTAGTATACTCTTTAGAAGATTAGAAATCTGGGTGATTTTTATTGCCTTAATTAGAATTTATAAGAGTATACATTGAGGAAAGGAAAATAAAACTAATATATGATATTGAAATATTATTAATTAATATATAATTATAAAATTTTTGTTATAATGTAATTAAAATGAAAATTATAAAGTACTAATGTTTGGAGAAGTTTATGAGAAAAAGTAAAGAACTATTACTTATTAGGTATATATCATTGCTTATATTAATATTTCAGATGTTTATTGTAGGAGAGAATAGAAATATTGTAAGTTTAATATTTATATTGCTATTGGTTATAAATAATCAATTAAGAATTTTTCATTTTGATAAACAATGGCAGGATTTAATTTCAATGATTATTGAGCTATGTGCTATAACTTTAGCTCAAATAAACTTTGGAGGAAATATCATATTTTATTTAATAGGATTGTCCATAGATATCTTTACTTTAGAAAATAAATTAAGTAAGTATCTTTGTGGAGTGCTTATTATGGGAATTACTATTTTTCCAAGGTTTAGTATCAGTGTTCAAGAAAGCTTCATTTCTTTTTCTTTGATGGTGATTCTTTTTAGTTTATTAAGTTATATATCAAGGCTTACTAGTACCAAAAAGGAAGCTCAGTACCTTTATGATAAGCTTAGAGTTTCTGAAGGAAAGCTTATTGTAGCTAATGAGGAATTAGAGGGATACCTACAGTCTATTGAAGAGATTACTTTATTAAAGGAAAGAAACAGAATATCAAGGGAGATTCATGATAGTGTTGGACATGCTTTATCTACAGCTATGATTCAGTTATCTGCCATGGAAGCTGTTGCTGATAAGGAAGGGAGCAGTTTAAAGGGAATGGCAGGGAACTTAAGGAGCTTTATCAACGAAAGCTTTCAAGATGTGAAGAAGGCAGTTAGGGAGCTGAGGCCTGATGAATATGATAATTATCAAGGACTTTTAAGATTGCAGGAAATCTGTAAGAACTTTGAGAAGTTATCTGGAGTAAGGGTTAAAACCATAGTTTCAAAGGGTGAATGGAATTTATCAACTAAGCAGATTAACCATTTATATAGAATTACTCAAGAAGTTTTATCAAATTCCTTAAGGCATGGCAAAGCTACAGAGGTGAAAGTTGTGATGAATTTCACCAGTGAAGAATTTGTAATGTCATTTAATGATAATGGTGTTGGAACTGATAATATAATAGAAAGTGGACTTGGGCTTAAGAATATAAAAGAAAGAGCAGCAGAAATTGATGCTATAGTAGATATGAAATCTGCCTTGGGTAATGGATTTTTTGTTAAAATAATAGTTCCTAGGGAAAAAGAGGTGTAGGTATGGAGAAAATTAAGCTGTTAATTGTAGATGATGAAAAATTAATTAGAGATGGATTGAAGATAATGCTTTCCATTTTTGAGGATATAGAAGTAGTTGGCTTAGCTGAAAATGGATATGAAGCCTTGAAGATATGCAAAAGTACTGATGTGGATGTGGTACTTATGGATATAAGGATGAAGGATTGTGACGGAGTAATGGGGACAAGACTAATTAAGGAACAGTTCACTAAAATCAAGGTTATTATACTTACAACATTTAAGGATAAGGAATATATTCAGGAAGCATTAAAGCATGGGGCCTTTGGTTATATGCTGAAGGACAGCTCCCACGATGTTATTTATGAGGGAATAAAGACTGCATATATGGGAAATATGGTGGTTCATCCAGATGTGGCAGTGGAAATGATGGGTAGCAGTAGTACCATAAAGCGAGACATTGAAAAGTATAGGCTTTTAGAGAAAGAGATAAGAATAATTGAAGGAATTGCTGAAGGTCTTTCTAATAAAGAGATTTCTGAAGAGCTGTTTTTATCAGAAGGAACAATAAAAAACAACATTACAAATATCCTTTCAAAGTTAGAACTTAGAGACAGAACTCAAATAGCAATTTTTGCATTTAAAAATGGAATAGTGACTTAAGTCATTTAAGTAATGACTTTAAGGTGTGGTTAGCCTCCCTGAACTAGTCTATTATTATATTATAGACAAGAAGTTCAGGGAGGTTATTTTTTATGGAAATTATACAAGTTCAAAATGTTACGAAACGATTTAATGATAAATTGGTTTTAGACAATGTCAGTTATGAGGTTCAGGAAGGGGAGATATTTGGGTTTATTGGACCTAACGGTGCGGGGAAATCCACTTTGATTAATATAATGACAAGCTTATTGGTGCCAGACAGCGGTACTATTAAAATTTGTGGCTTTGATATTTTGAAGGAGCCAATTAAAGCTAAGGAGTGTATGGGCTATGTACCTCAGGATATAGCTTTAATGGAGGAGCTTAATGCCTACGATAATCTAGAATTCTTTGGAGCGTTATATGGTTTAAAGGGTAAGGAATTAAAGGAAAGAATCAAAGAGGCTTTAAAGGTTACAGGCTTAGAGGATTCAAAAAAGCAGAAGGTTAAGAAGTTTTCTGGTGGAATGAAGAGAAGGTTAAACATTGCAGCGGCAATTCTACACCATCCAAAGGTTCTAATTCTGGATGAACCTACAGTAGGTGTTGATCCACAATCAAGAAATCATATCTTCACCTTCGTAAAAAATATTTGTAAGGAGTGGGGAACAACTGTTATTTATACCTCTCACTATATGGAGGAGATTGAGGAACTTTGCCAAAGGGTGTTTATCATTGATTTAGGAAAAGAAGTTGCTTATGGAGAAAGGGAAGACATCAAGGCTTCAGTATTCCCTAATAATAAGGTGATAATTGAAGCTAATGGAATAAAAGGTGAAGTTTTAGTTGGATTAAAAGAAATAGAAGGAATTATTAAGGTCTCTGAAAATGAAAATAAAATAGCTTTAACTATTAGCTCTGATTTTAAGCTTGGAGTTGTACTATCATACCTTGAAAAATGTGATATTACCATAAAGAAAATAAGCTATGAGGAAGCAAAGCTTGAGGACGTATTCCTTTCAATCACAGGAAAGAAATTAAGGGATTAGGGGGCGTTATATATGAAGATGTTGTATTATGTAAAAACTACCCTTAAAGGCATGGTCTCTAATGGTGTTGTGACAGTTATTTATTTTATTCTCTTTCCTATTTTACTGGCAGGGTTTTTGGGCTTTGTTCTGGATATGAATGCGGAAACTGAATTAAAATTAAAGAAGGTTAATGTTCAGATAATAGATGAAGATAATAGTGACATGTCTAAGGAACTGAAAGAATTCCTTAATAGTGACGGTGTCAGTGAAGTTGTTACATTGGTGGAGGAAAAGCCAGATGTAGAACTTATTATAAAAAAGGGGTACGGAGAGAATGCTCTAGCCTTAAATAAAGACAGTATAATCATTGATAGAAAAACTGAAAAGATGGAGGCTTCTGTAAACACTTTAAAAGTAATTTTAGATAATTATCATCAAGGTTTATATGTTTCCTTAGCAGGTGGAGATGTAAATCAGCTTCAGAAGGTTACAGGACAATCTATCATTGAAAATGTAATAGTGGATAAGCCTCAAAAGGAAAATCCCTATGAAAAGATGGCAGCATCAATGCTAGGTTTTGCTGTAGTAATGCTTTTATATGGACTTCTTCAAGCTGGGTATACAGATATGTCCATGAATCTGGATAAAAGGGCTAATGTGGCACCAATAAGTAAGCTTCAATATTTACTTTATGATTCTGCGGGGATTTTCATATACTCCTTTATACTATTAAGTCTTTATGTATTTTTCTTTAGATTTACAGGGATAACCTTTAAGGGAAACTTACTGGACCTGTTTATTATAGTAGCTTTAGCCAGTATTTTTGTAGTTTCAATTGTAAAATGCATAACCACAGTATTCGGAGTAAAGGTTGGAAAAGTTGTCAGCACTATAGTGCTTATTCTGCCTATCATTGCTGGAGAGATACTTCCATTTGGAGCAAATGCAGTAGCACTATTAACTCCAACCCATTATATTAATAAAGTCATCAATATGTATATCTTAAATGGGAATTTACAAGGTACTGGCAAATGGCTAGGAATAATAATTGTGACTTCAATAATTTTATTCTCAATTGCAGTGATAAAAGAAAGCTTTAAGGGAGGGAAGAAGTCATGCGCCTAATAAGATTAACCTTAATTAATATGAAAAGACAATTGAAAAATCCTTTCTTTTTATTGGTGAGCTTAGCTATGCCAGTAGTCATGGTGTTGAATTTATTTGGTGGTGAATCTGATGAAGAAAAGAAGATTATAGGAAGCATTGGCATAATTGATAATAGTAATTCTGTTTATTCTGCTGAACTTGTTGAAAACCTTAGTGAAAGATATGATATATCCCATATAATCGGAGAAGAGGAAAGGGAAGGCGACCATATTAGAAATCTCATCATGGATAACAAGTTAACTGTAGTTTATGAAATAGGTGAAGATTTTCAAAACGCTTTAGAAAAGGTTGAAATACCTAAAATTAAATGCTACAGAACAGAAGGTACAACAGGAACAATTATTGCAGATAATATCATAACAACGTATGTTAACAGCACTGCTAAAGAGAGTGTCAGTGAAGGCTTAAGCTCAAATGCCATTACTGCAGAAATAACAAGCAGCGGTAAGGAGAAGAGTAAAGGTAGCACAACCAGTGCAGTGTTAATGCTCTGCTATTTTATGATGATAGGGGGCTCAATTATCACAGAGGATTTGCTTAAGCTGAAAAGCCAGAAGGTATTAAAAAGAACCATATCCACAGCAAACTCAGATAAAGAGGTTGTTGGAAGCATATTTTTATCAGCCTTCTTAATTCAAGGGGTCATTAGCTCTGTAGGCTTTATCATATTAAAAGGACTTCTTAAATTGGAGAACTGCAATATTCCTTTAATAATATTAGTTATTTTCCTAGGAAGCTTAGTGGCTACAGCTACAGTGGCAGCAGCCACAAGGTGGATAAAAAATCCTTCCCTTGCAAGTTTATTTGTAGTTCTTTATGGATTGTTATCCTATGGAGCAGGAATGTTTGGATCAATTGCTAGTTCTCTAGAAAGTGTTCCAGCAGTAATCACAAGAATAAGTGCAATTTCACACTTTGCATGGTTATTTAAAATAATGGATACAGGTGAAATACTTATTCCAACAATAGTAATAGTTTTAATGTCTCTTGTATTTTTTACAGCAGGAAGCTTTAGATTAAGAGAGTTTGCTAAGGAATAATAGAAAAAAAGCCTAAAGCTTAATAAAAAGCTTTAGGCTTATAATTTTTACTAGGTTTTTAAGTTATAAAATTCGAGCGCTAAAGGTTATGTTGACAATATCACTAATTAGTGATATATTTATTTTATGGAAGATGTAAAAGAATTAATTGATGAAAATAAATTAACATTATCTACTTTGGTTGTATTTACAAGAGCGGAACATGCAATTCATAAAAAAGAGCTTCAAACAATAAAGGAAGGTGGACTTACGGTTGCTCAGTTTGGAGTTTTAGAGGCCTTATATAATAAAGGTGATTTAAAGATATGCGAATTAATAGAAAAGATACTAACAACATCAGGAAATATAACAGTAGTTATAAAGAACTTAGAGAAAGATGGATTAGTAAGAAAAAGTATAGATGTTGAAGATAAAAGATCTTGTATAATATCATTAACAGATGAGGGAAAGAATCTTATAGAAAGCATTTTGCCAAAGCATATTAAAAATATTAAAGAGATTTTTGAAGTTTTAACTGATGAAGAAAAGATTATTTTAAAAAAAATATTGAAGAAATTTAGAGATATATAATTTTTGAAGAAAAGATTGTTTAAAAAAAATATTAAAAAAATTTAGAGATATATAATTTTTTAGATATATATCACTAATTAGTGATATGTTAGAGGGATATTTTATAGTAAATTATAAAATACTTATAGTAGAGGAGGGGTGTATAAATGAAAAAGTTTAGAACGATAGAAAGAGTATTTAGAGGGCCAGATTTTCATATGGTTGGAGATGGGTTTAGAGTTTCTCAATATTTGCCGGGAGATAAATATCTAATGGAGCGTATGTCACCTTTTATATTATTAGATTACAATGCTCCACATTATTTTAAGCCATCACCATTCAGACGAGGTGTAGGAGCTCATCCTCATCGTGGTTTTGAAACTGTTACAATTGCTTACAGTGGCAAAGTTGAACATCATGACAATAAAGGAAATCATGGAATTATAGGCCCAGGTGATGTTCAATGGATGACTGCTGCATCTGGAGTTATGCATAAAGAGTATCATGAGGAAGAATTCAGTAAAAGTGGTGGAGTATTTCACATAATTCAACTTTGGGTAAATTTGCCTAAAGATAAAAAGATGATAGAACCAAAATATCAGGCTTTATTAAAAGAGAATATGGGAGTATTAAAGTTAGATAATGGGCAAGGTGAAATTAGTGTTATTTCAGGAGAAGTTAAGGGTGTAAAAGGTCCAGCTAGCACATTTACTAATATAAATATGTATAATGTAAAGATAGAAAATAATGGAAAAGTAGAATTAAATGAATCAAGTAATTTTAATATGGGAATTCTATTGATTGAAGGAACAGTTAAAATAAATGAAGAGAAAGTGTGCAAAGAAAATGATTTTATCTTATTTGATAATGTAGAAGGAAATATTTCAGTTGAAGCAATTACAGAAGATGCTTTATTTATTGTATTAAGCGGAGAGCCAATAAATGAGCCAATTGTTTCATATGGTCCTTTTGTTATGAATACAACTGAAGAGATATACCAAGCTTATGAAGATTTTAGAAATAATAAGTTTGGAACAGAAGATTTTTGATAATAAGATTAAGATATAAACAAGTATGATAAAATATAGAAATTGAATTACAGAGGAGATAAGATATGAGTAAAGTATTATATATCAAGGCAAATATAAAGGTAGAGGGAGAATCAAGAACATTTAAAGTGTCAGATAGCTTCATAGAGGAGTATAAGAAGAATAATCCTAGTGATGAAGTCATTACATTAGATTTATATGAAGAAAATATTGATTTTTTAAGACCAGATGATTTAGGAAAAATATTTGGACCTAAGAATGATGAAAGCAGAAATAATCCAATATTAAGATATGCATATGAATTTGCAGAAGCAGATAAATATATAATTGCAGCACCAATGTGGAACTTAAGCATTCCTGCAATATTAAAAGCTTATATAGATTATATAAGTGTTACTGGAATAACTTTTAAATATACTGCTGAAGGTCCAGTAGGATTATTAAATAATAAAAAGGCAGTGCACATAGTATCTAGAGGTGGAGAGTATGGTAATGCACCATATGAGATGGGAGATAGATATTTAAGAACTATATTAAGATTCTTTGGTATTAGTGATATAGAGACTATAGCAATAGAAAATGTAGATGTTATGGGTGCAGATGTTCAAGGTAAAGTTGAAGAGGGCATAGAAAAAGCTAAATTAGTTGCACAGAAATTTTAAGGTCATATCAAAAAAATAAAAAATTGTATTATTTTAAAGGCATGGAGTTAATGAGGTTGACCCATGCCTTAATTTTAGCTCTTTTTAAGAAAGAATATATATTAGTCATAATAGATATAAGTTTAAAGATTCATTAAAGAGCTTAAAGGAGTAATTGTGATGGGGGGATTAGGGTGAAGGTAAGGGAGTGGAATAAGAAATAGGGATCCATACCATAAGTAAATGAGGTTTATAGCCTTAACCATTGATTTTACTTGGCTAAGGTCATTTTTTATAAGTTAAAACACCGTATCATAAATAATGGATTTATATAATTATAAAACTGGGAAATAATAGTACACTAAAGAGTTCTGGTATAGTTTTAACAGAAAGTACAAGCAGAGAACAACAAAAGAAGTTGATACATATGATAATATCGGAAATAACAATTAATGAGTTAAGAGAAATTGATTCAATAAAATTTAATATTAATGATAGTTTAGTTGATTATTTAAGTAAGGAATAAGGAGTATCTATGAAGGGTACTCCTTATTCCTTTGAGTTGAAAAATATTGGTATAAGGATATTAAAGTTAGTGATTGCTATGTAAATAGAGTAATAATTAGCATGCCTAGTGACAAAATTCCACAAAATGCTGGGTAAATATTTCAAAATATAGTATAATTTACATGGAAAAATAGTTATTTTAATTTTTAGGAGGATAAAAAATGAATAAAAATTTTA
>DALZNT010000019.1:0-45854 GCA_032005505.1 Clostridium sp.
GAACCCTCGTAACTAGCTTGGAAGGCTAGCACTCTACCATTGAGTTACACCCGCAGATATCATTAAGTGGTCGGGGTGACAGGGATTGAACCTGCGACCTCATGGTCCCAAACCACGCGCGCTCCCATCTGCGCTACACCCCGTTATTCTTTTAAGCACTGCTGTCTTTCGACTGCCGTTTCACTTATTAACCTTAACGACAAAATTTATTATACAGACTTCCTCCAAAATAGTCAACACTTTTTTCAAACTTTTTTTATAATCCCCTGACATTTTTTACGTTTATTTTCGCAAACTCTTGATATATCTAGATTTCACAAATTGCATTATTCGATATTTTCCTCCATTTTACCATCGTTTTACGCCATCATTTTCATATTTTTTGATTCTAATATAAAAAATAGCTCAAATTTTATGAGCTATTTTCCCAATATTATTTTCAATTTTCAAATTTAAACAAAAATATAATTCACTACTTCTGTATTACATCTACAATTCCTAATGTTAACCCTATAAATATTTCTTCATTTCCATTTCTAGTTTTTCTAACGCTCTTCCTCTATGGCTCATAGAGTTTTTAACTTCACTAGTAACATCATTAAATGTTGCTTTTAGTTCTGGTACATAGAATAAAGGATCATATCCAAACCCTTCACATGGCTCATAGCTTTCTAATATAAATCCTTCTACTTCACCTTGAACCTGTACTTCTGTCTTCTCATCTACAATTAAAGCCATTGCGCAAACAAACTTAGCTTTTCTTTTTTCAAACGGAATACCTTCCATTTCTCTTATAAGCTTCTTATTGTTCTCAACATCATTACCATGCTCTCCACAGTATCTTGCAGAATATATTCCTGGAGCTCCATTTAAAGCCTCTACAGCTAAACCTGAGTCATCAGATAATACCATTTCGTCCTTGCATAATACTTTAATAGCTTTAGCTTTAATTAAAGCATTCTCCATAAATGTAATTCCATTCTCTTCTACATCCACATCAATACCAGCTTCTTTCAAAGATAAAACCTGCAAATCAAACTTGCTTAGCATTTCCTTTATCTCTAAAATCTTATGTGCATTATTACTTGCGACTATCAATTTTTTCATTATGTTCCTCTCCTTATATACGTATATGTACTTTATTATATTACATTAAATAATTCATCAGCTTCTGGAGGAGCTACTTCAAGTAATTCCTTTCCTACCTTAATCCATCCACTCGAATTTATTATGTTACCTATTACTGTAGCCTTAATATTAGCTTCTTTCAGCTTTTCTATTACAACTTCTGGTTCACCTGTAGTCATCAGCATACTTCCCGAAGATATAAGTTTTAAAGGATCAACACTAAATTCTTTACATATCTTCTTTGTAACTTCAGTTAAAGGCATCTTTGACTCATCAACTTCAAAACCTATGTTACTTGCACTAGCCACTTCCCACAAAGCACCTAAAACTCCACCTTCAGTAATATCATGCATTGATGAAACACCGCATTTACCACCAATTACGCCCTCTTTAACTACGCTTATCATTTCTACATAGCTCTTAGCTTCTACAATTTCTTCTAGTGATAAAATTGACTTGCATCTTTCTCCATGGTCATTTACTAAAATAGAAGTTCCTTCAAGACATAACTCCTTCGTTACTATTATTGCGTCACCAACTTTAGCTCCTGAAGTGCTAATTGGCTCAGTTTCTTCACTTTTTCCTAGAGCTGTACAAGATACTATTATCTTATTTACAGCTTCAGTGATTTCAGTATGGCCCCCAATTATTTGCGCGCCTCTTTCTATGGCTTCTTCATGAATTTCCTTCATTATTTGGTGAAGCTCTTCAAGTTCAGTATTTGGTGGTGCCAATATAGTTACTAAAAGACCTAGTGGCTCCACTCCACACGAAGCTATATCATTACAATTTATATTTACGGCAAGCTTTCCTATGTTTTCATTAGCTCCAGTAATTGGATCCGTAGAAATAACACATTTGCTACTGCCAAAGTCTATCACTGCACAATCCTCTCCAACACCATTGGAGATTTGTACTTCTTTCCTTTTTTTCCCCTGATGATTGTTAATTATGTAGTTTAATTCATCCCAATTAAGTTTCCCTACTCGCATATAAATTCTCCTAACCTAAAAAAACTATTTGATTTTTAGCACATTTTCTAATTATGAATCATATTATTATATAAGATTAATATTCTGGTGGTGTAATTTTGAGATATATAGGCCCTTTTTTACGAATTAACATATTAAATAATGACAATATAAAAAGTCAATTATTTCATCTATCTAAAGAGTCCTTAAAACACATAGTTCTGCACTCTGGTTGCGGAATTATATGCAAGAATTCTGATTTAAGAAACAAGTTTATACCTAATGATGATACCACAAACGGCGTTATTTCTCCACTATTATGTGTGTATAGAAAAGCTGATGGAAAACTTTTGCAAGACAAAGATAAACTAGTTTGGAATCATCGCAAATTCAAAAAAGAAATAAACATATGTGCCAATGGCTATATGACCCTTGGCTTACTTTACTTATCTAATTATTATCGTAGCTTCTCTGATATTGATAAGGAAAAATTTAATCTTTCCAAATACTATGTTGATTTAGCTAGTGAACAGCTAGAATTTTATGCTATTTACTGCCGAAGTGCCGATGGTCTTTTTATAGATAAGTATGATTCCTCTGATCCACTTCAAAATGAATATAACTTAACTGACAAAGATATAAAATTTAAATTCTCAACTCAAGCCCTTCTCATGGCTGCTTATTACAAATGCTATGACCTTTCCGATAAGAAAAGAGATGACTTTAAGGACTTTTCCTTAGATATCTTAAATATTTTTTCTAAGCTAAAAAAAGAAATATGTAATACCTCCCATGATGAGCTTGTTAGAATTTGCCTCGCCTTTAATATTCTCTATGAAGCTTCAAAATTAGAAGAAGCAAAGGACCTTCTTATTGATTTTTCTGATCTTATGATAGAGAACATTAGACATATGCCGCCTTCTGTTATAAGAGATAATGTGGATATGTCCTGTCTTTGCTATATAAATGCTATTTTAGCATATAAAAACACTGGTTTAGAAAAATTTAAAGATGATGCTGATGGAATCTTCAGCAGTATAGAAAGGCTATATGATAATGATAGAGGTGTATTTATAAAAGACCTTTCAGAGAAGGAAAACAAATTCTCTTCTGATGAAATAATTCTTTATCTATATACCTTTATGATAGAGCGTTCATTCTTGCCTCCTAATGAGCAAAATGAGTTATCCTCTAGGATTCATAACATTTACAAAAACCAAGTTATAAATTCAGGAATAATTCTAAAGTGGCCAGATGCACCTACTCTTGATGATGTTGAAAGATATAAGAACTTTACTAACAAAGCTGAAGACCTTCTTGATGATTCGTATTTTAGAATGGTAAACTATTTGGGTACTGAATCTAATGACTTAGCTCCTATATTTATAAAAAGTGTATCTCTCAATAGAAAAAAAGAAAGCTATAAGCAATACAAGAATAGTTTTGATTCTTGTAAAAACATGTTCAATTTCTTTACTATAATATACCTAAATACTGTTTTAGATTTTTAAATTTTGCATCATTTACTATTCCTTTAAATAAATATAAAAAGAGTACGTTGTAATTCATTTACCGTACTCTTTTTACATTACTCAATATTATATTGCCACCATTAGTAACATGAACACCTTCAAAGTCACGCTTTATGCATGCTATATTATTCACCTCATATAAAGGTATAACGGAAAGCTCCTGCCACAAAACTTCCTCACACCTAGCTAGGATTCCTTCTCTTATGCTTTCATCAGCCTCATACTTCACTTCATTTAATACCTCTTTATACTCTTTACTTTCCTTTAAAGTTTCTACTAAATCCTCATAGTATTCACCTTCATAATTATATTCAAATTGGAAAGTATCTATAAAAATATCATATTCCCCCTTTGAAATTATCTCTGACAACTCTTCCTTTGAATATCCTCCGGGAATAAATTCAATTTCCGTGATTTCCTTGAGCTGTTCACATAACTCCTTTGCAATTCTTCTTTCAAGACTATTATCCTCATAAACGACTTTGATTGATAGCTCCTCATCCTTGTTTACTTCTTTAAAATAATTTTTAACCTCAATTCCCATATCATTTCTAAAAACTTCAATAGCATCGTCCATTATGGGCGTAGAAATATATGTAGGAATTAATAAATCCTTAGATATAAGCTCTGCATATTCTTCTCTATCTAAAGCATCACTTATAGCACTTCTAAAATCCATAGTGCTAGAAAGACTTTCTTCTTTATTATTGAACTTTAAGCTTACTACTGTATTACCCTTATACTCTTCTATCATTTTCTGCTTATTTAATCGTGAAATTTCATTTATAGGAACATCTAGCATTATATCAACCTTTTCTGTAGTTTTACTCTCCACATCTTCAAAAATTGCCAAGGCATTCTCTGTGCTTTCAATAAACGAAATCCTTACAGGTTCCTTAATGACTTCTTTATAGTCATAATATTTTTCATTCCTTGAAAGAAGCAACTGTTTCTCTGAAGCTTCATCTACTACAAATGATCCTGTGTATCTTATATCCTTAAAGTTATTTTTATAGTCATTAACCTGATTATAATCTCTCAGCACATATACAGGGTTCGCTAGTATATTTAATAGATATGGACATGGATAGTTTAGTCTAATAATTAGTACATCATCCTTGGGAATTATAGCTACCTGTGAAAAATCAATCTTTCCCTCTTCAAAATCTTTAGCTCCGTAAATACAATCTAACTCTTTTCTATAAATATTTTCTTCATCCTGAAGGAATGCCTTGAAAAAGTTAGCAAAGTCCTCTGTATCAATCTTTTCACCTGAGCTATAGTATATATCCTTTCTTAAGTTAAACTGGTATTCTAAGCCATCCTCAGAAACGGTAAACGTCTCTGACAAAGCTCCAACTATATTGCCATCTTCATCTTCCTTTACCAAACCTTCAAAGAGATTTAATAACAGATCCTTTTCTCTTACATTTACACTAGTAGTCTGCTTAAGATTATCTGGATTTGCTTTCATATTATAATTTATGTACTTCTCATATATATTTTCTTGTTGAGAAGTAGACATATCTCTTTCAATTGAAATCCCCATAACAATTATCATTACAACCATAATTAATGCCAAAAATTTCTTCACAGTCATCACCTCCCTATAGGAATTATTTCCTTATATTTCATAAATTAAACAATATACAAATTAAAATATAATTTTCTTCTACTTCTCACAACATATGATATAATAATATTTATAGTAATCAAGAAAATTTTGGAGGCTAAATTATGTTTTATTTAGATGTTATTTTAAAGTGTCTTGGTATTCTTTCATTGTTAACCTTTATGCTAATTTTCATCTGGGGATTTGTAGTATTTAACGGTATATACAGCCAAATGAGATATACAAACTACCTTCTCGAAAAAATATCTCATATTCTTAATATACAAGACAGAAACAAAAGATTTAATGATAAATTAGCTAATAGTGAAGAGGAAGTTTCTAATAAATCAGAAACTATCAAGGATGACGCTTCTATTGAATGCATTAATGAAGAAAACTAGCATAAAAAATAAGCTGTTGCAAAGGAATTTTATTATTCCCTTTTGCAACAGCTCTTTTTATATCATATTTTTAAATTCTTCTTCAGACAGGATTTTCACTCCTAGCTCTACAGCTTTTGTATACTTAGATCCAGCGTCCTCTCCAACAATTACGTAATCTGTTTTCTTACTTACTGAGCCAGAAACCTTAGCGCCTAAACTTTCAAGCTTATCTTTTATTTCAGTTCTTGAGAAATCCTGTAAACTTCCTGTAACTACTACAGTCTTACCTGCAAACGGATTCTCAGTTACTTCTTGAACCTCAGTCTCCCTAGGCTTCACTCCTAATTCTAGAAGTTCTCTTATAGTTTCCTTAGATTTATCTAAAGAGAAAAACTCTACTATAGCCTTAGCTACAATATCACCTATATCTTGAATTACTACTAATTCATCAAATGTTGCATTTTCTATCTTCTCTAAAGTCTTAAACCTCTTAGCTAAATCCTTAGCGGTCTTTTTACCTACGTTAGTAATTCCTAAGCCATATATGAAGGAATCCAGCTCACAATCCTTACTCTTTTCTAAAGCATTTAAAAGATTTTCAGCCTTCTTCTTACCAAACCTGTCTAGACCTTCAAGTTGTTCCTGCCCAATTCTATACAAATCAGCTATAGATTTTATTCCAAGCTGTTCAAATAACTGTTCAGCTGTCTTCTCACTAAATCCTGCAATATTCATAGCTTCTCTGCTAGAATAGTGAACTATAGTTTTAACCATCTGTGGCTTACATGCTAAAGTGTTTTCACAGAATATATGAACTCCATCTCTAAATAATTCTTCACCACAACTAGGACATACCTTAGGTGCTTCTATGGCAGTGCTTCCTTCTATAGAATCTTCTACCACGCCCATAATCTCAGGAATTACATCATTAGATCTTCTCACAAATACTGTAGCTCCAATTCGCACTCCCTTACGCTCTATATCATCTAGATTGTTTAATGTAGCTCTTTTTACTGTTACTCCAGCCAATTCTACAGGTTCAAGGATAGCTGTAGGACTAACTCTTCCACTTCTACCAACATTCCACTCTACATCTAGAAGTTCTGTAGTAGTTTCTTCTGCTTCAAACTTAAAAGCAATCGCCCACTTAGGGAATTTTATAGTGTAGCCTAGAATTTCCCTTGTTATCATATCGTCTATAGCTATAACTATTCCATCTATATCGTAATTTAAAGTACTTCTAATATCATTTATATGTCGTGTCTCAGCCTCTATTTCTTCTATAGTAGATACTGCCTTTATATAATCATCTATAGGAAGCCCCATAGTTTTTATAAACTCAAGCATCTCTCCATAGGTCTCAAACTCTTCACCTTCATTATATCCAACATCATAAAAGAAAGCTGATAAATTTCTTCTAGCAGTTTCCTTTACATTTAGATTTCTAAGAGCTCCTGCTGCTCCATTTCTTAAGTTCTTTAGAGGAGTATCCGCGATTTTATTATAGTTTTCAAAGGCTTCCTTTGTCATAATGGCTTCACCATGAATCTCTATGATATTATGATTATCTATTTTTAAAGGAATTGACTTTATTGTCTTTACCTGACTTGTAATATCTTCACCTATTTCTCCAGTACCTCTTGAAGCGGCAACTGCAAGAACTCCTTCTTCATCATAAGTTAGATTTACTGAAAGACCATCAAACTTCTTTGTTACTATATATTTTACTGGTGGAAGCTGTTCTTCATGGCTGCTGTTATACTCTTTTATAAGCTTAAGATTTCTATTATGCCAATCAGTAATTTCTCCCATAGATTGAGCCTTATCTAAACTCCAAAGTGGAGCTCTATGCCTATACTTTCTAAACTCATCAAGAACCGTATCCCCAACTCTAAGGGTTGGAGAATAAGGTAGTATCTCATTAAGTTCCTTTTCTAAACCTTTAAGCTCATCATACTTTTTATCATATTCACTATCTGAAATAGAAGGATTATCTAAGGTATAATACTCATAAGAATACCTATTTAGCTCTTCTATTAACTCCAGCATTCTTTCACGCTTTAAATTACTCATAAACATCCTCCAATTACAATAATTCCAGTCCAGCCTTGCTAAGCATTAATTTCTTTATGCCCATATTATTAAAGGCAATTGTTACAATAGTTCCTGTAGAATCCTTTGAACTAGCAACTACAGTTCCTATTCCGAACTTGCCATGCTTAACTTTTCTTCCAACTGTAACTTCTCCAATAGATGAACCTGTACTAGGTATTACCTTTTTCTCATTTAAAAATGTTGAAGAACTTGTTCCAGTTCTATTGTAAAAACTATTTCTAAAGGAATGTGGATTACTTTCTCTCTCTGCCGCTTGTGCCTCTGCATTTACACCCATTCCCTTACCTGATGGCTTTGGATGAACTCTTGTAACTTCGTTTAAACTAGTTCTTAGCTCCTTAGGAATTTCATTAACAAAATCAGAGATTGGATATCCTACAGTTCTACCAAATACCATTCTTTGATCTGCTGAAGAAATATATAAACTTTCTTTTGCCCTTGTTATTGCAACATAAGCAAGTCTTCTTGACTCCTCCATCTCTGTATTGCTATTTAAAGAAGACATTCCTGGGAATATACCATTTTCCATTCCTACTAAGAATACTACTGGGAATTCCAGACCCTTAGCACTATGAACAGTCATCATAACTACCGCATTATTTTCTTCATCTAAATTATCAATATCTGATACAAGGGTTACCTTCTCTAAGAAAGCCCTTAAAGATTTATCTTCTGATGATTTTTCAAAAACAACAGCATCCGATACAAGTTCCTTTAAGTTTTCAACTCTGCTTTCATCTTCAGCACTAGAAGAACCTTTCAGCATCTTCATATACCCGCTTCTTTCAAGAATCTCTTCAATAAGCTGAGCTACACCTAAGTGCTCTGCATCAGTAATAAGAGTATTCATTAGACTTACAAACTTATTTATACATGTAACAGTTCTTGCTGTAAGATTAGGTATAACCTCTGCATCAAGTAAAGCATCATACATACAGATATCATTTTCTGTAGCAAATTCTTGAACCTTAGCTATAGTGGCATCTCCTATACTTCTCTTTGGCTCATTTATGATTCTCTTTAAACTTACATCATCAAGAGGATTATTTATAAGCTTTAGATATGCCATTATATCCTTAATTTCTTTTCTTTCATAGAAGCGAAGGCCTCCAACTATTTTATATGTAATTTCATTTCTTCTGAAACTTTCCTCAAAAACACGTGACTGAGAGTTCATTCTATAAAGAATGGCAAAATCCTTTAAGCTTTTGCCTTCTTCTCTCATAAGTCTCTTTATCTGAGTTGAAACAAAGTTTCCTTCATCAATATCGCTGTAAGCTCTATAAACCTTTATTGGATCTCCTGGCTCACTATCAGTTCTAAGTGCTTTATCTTTTCTTTGAGCATTATTTCTAATAACTTTGTTGGCAGCATCTAAAATATTAGATTTAGATCTATAGTTCTGCTCCAACTTAACAACCTTTGCTTTCGGGAAATCCTTCTCGAAATCTAGAATGTTATGAATATCTGCACCTCTCCATGCATAGATACATTGGTCATCGTCACCAACAACGCAAATATTCTCATTTTCATTTACTAAAAGCCTTACCAGCTCATATTGACACTTATTTGTATCTTGATACTCGTCAACTAATATGTATTTAAACTTTCTTCTATAGAATTCTCTAACTTCTTCATTTTCTTTAAATAGCTTAACAGTTAAAAATATCAAGTCATCAAAATCTAAGGAGTTAGCAGTTTTAAGTTTTCTTTCATAAGCTAAATACACGTCAGCTATTTTATTTGTTCTGAAGTTACCCTCATTCTCTTTTTTAAACTTCTTAGCGTTCATAAGCTTATTTTTAGCATCAGAAATCTTTCCGATAATCTCTCCTTCAGTTAAATCCTTATCATTTATGTTAAGCTCCTTCATACATTGCTTAACTAAAGATTTAGCATCATAGCTATCGTAAATTGTAAAATTCTTGTTATATCCAAGTTTGTCGATTTCTCTTCTTAGAATTCTTACACAGCTGGAGTGGAACGTTGAAACCCACATACTGTCTACCACATCTCCAACTAAAGCCTTAACTCTCTCTTTCATCTCTCCTGCAGCCTTATTAGTGAATGTTAAAGCTAAAATTTGAGAAGGATATATATTTAAATCATTTATCATATGAGCTATTCTGTAGGTTAAAACTCTTGTTTTCCCTGAGCCTGCACCTGCAAGTATTAGCAGTGGTCCTTCTACTGTTACTGCAGCTTCATACTGTTCTTTATTAAGTAGATTTTTCAAATCCATTTAATCACCCCTAAATCTATATTAATTGAGTATTATTTTACTTACTCTTAATTTCATTTTCTTCAATATTACTTTAATTTTCTTATAAAATTTTACTCTAACTTATATTATACCATATAGTTGAGGTTTATAAACGAATTTTATGCAACTCTAGAATTTATGTTCGACATTTCCCCTGCATATATATCTTTTATTATCGTTTGCCAAATAACAAAAAAATACTTGACCTAAATTTATTAAGTCAAGTTATTAATATGAAAATTTTTTATTCATCTTCTTTATAATAATCTTTCCAATTTACCCTTTCAAAAATAGCCTCATAGCCATTTTCACCATAATTAAGTGATTTGTTAACTCTGCTAATGGTAGCTGTACTAACTCCAGTACTACTAGCTATATCTAAATAAGTTTTCTTATTTCTCAGCATAGTAGCCACTTTTAGCCTTTGCTCCATCGCTTTTATTTCAGTTATTGTACATACATCTTCTAAAAACCTATAGACTTCTTCTCTAGTTTCTAAACATCGAATGGCATCAACTAAGTAATCCATTTCCAAACTTTTTAGTTTAGAATTATATTCTCTCATAGTACACATCACCCCTAGTACAATTATAGAATTTATCCCTATTTATGTAAACTAAAATTTTGAAGAATTAATGAGATTTATACTTAAACATAAAAAAAGCTATCACATTGATAGCTTTGGACTATAATAGTATTCTGTTTAATCCTATGATTGCTACTACAAATGCAATAGCAGATACTACTGTAAGCTTTATTAGGAAAGCTTCCTTAGTCTTTGTTTTATTTTTGCTATAAAAAGTCTCTGATGTTCCTGCAACCAAGCCACCAAGTCCTGATGTCTTACTTTCTTGTAATGATACTGATATTATTACCAATATAGCTGATATAACTATTATAATTTCAAGTGCTGTTTTCATTGTTGCACCCCCTTAAAATTTTCCTGAATATCTATATTACATTTTAGCATAGTAAAATTACTTTTACAACTTCAAAAACAATAAATGTAAATAAACATCTTGCTAGTGTATTAAAAACAGGGATGATTTAATCCACCCCTGTTTTCATTTATTTAAATAAAGTTTATTTACTTAAACTATCTTTTTATGTTGTAGAAAGATTTTAAGCCTCTGAACTCAGCCATTTCGCCTAACTCTTCTTCAATTCTTAATAATTGGTTATACTTAGCAACTCTTTCACTTCTAGCTGGAGCTCCAGTTTTGATTTGTCCTGCATTTGTAGCTACAACTAAGTCAGCTATTGTATTGTCTTCAGTTTCTCCAGATCTGTGAGAAACTACAGCTGTGTATCCAGCTCTTGAAGCCATTTCTATAGCATTTAAAGTTTCAGTTAAAGTACCGATTTGGTTTAATTTAATAAGGATTGAATTAGCAGTTTCTGATTCAATTCCTCTAGAAAGTCTTTCAGTGTTAGTTACAAATAAATCGTCTCCAACTAACTGAATTTTATCTCCAATCTTATCAGTTAGGTATTTCCAACCTTCCCAGTCTTCTTCTGCCATACCATCTTCAATAGAGATGATTGGATATTTTTCACATAGCTCTACATAGTAGTCAGCCATTTCTTTTGGAGTAAGGATTCTGCCTTCTCCAGCAAGATTGTATTTTCCATCTTCGAAGAATTCTGAAGAAGCTGGGTCAAGAGCTATGAAAGCATCTTTTCCTGGAACATATCCAGCTTTTTCTATAGCTTCGATGATAACTTTTATTGCATCTTCGTTTGATGCTAAGTCTGGAGCAAATCCACCCTCATCACCAACACCAGTGCCAAGTCCCTTAGCTTTTAATATTCCCTTTAATGCATGGTAAACTTCTGCACCCATTCTTAAAGCTTCACTGAAAGATGAAGCTCCAGCAGGCATAACCATGAATTCTTGTAGGTCTACGTTGTTATCAGCGTGAGATCCACCATTTAATATGTTCATCATTGGAACTGGAAGGACCTTAGCATTAACTCCTCCTAAGTATTGGTATAAACCTAATCCTAGATATTGAGCAGCAGCTTTTGCGCATGCAAGAGAAACTCCTAATGTAGCATTAGCTCCTAATTTAGCTTTATTATGTGTTCCGTCAAGCTCTATTAAAGTCTTATCTATAGCAACTTGGTCGAAAATGTTCATTCCTACTATTTCCTCAGCAATAATTTCATTTACATTTTCAATTGCTTTTAAAACGCCTTTTCCGTTGAAGAACTCTTTGTCACCATCTCTTAATTCTACAGCTTCAAATTGTCCTGTAGATGCACCTGAAGGTACTGCTGCAACTCCTGTTGTACCATCTTCTAGAACTACCTCCACCTCTATTGTTGGGAATGCTCTTGAGTCAAGTATTTGTCTTGCAAAAACGTCAATGATTTCAACATATTGTTTCATTATTCTTCCTCCTAAACTTTGTTTCTAATAAATCTATTTTAATAAATTTACATACAAATTATACTACATTTCTAAATATTTTGTAATATTATTTCTAAATAAGTGATTTCCCTTCCATTTCCTTAGGTATCTCAACACCCATTTCTGTAAGCATAGTTGATGATATATCCGCTAGGATTCCACCTTCTTTAAGTGCCTTTGAGTGATTAGATACATATATAAATGGAACTAAATTTGTAGTGTGAGCTGTCATAGGCTTACCTGTTGAGTAATCAATCATAGTCTCAGCATTTCCATGGTCAGCAGTAATAAATACTGTTCCCTCTTTAGACATTACCTTATCTACAACTTTTCCTAAACACTCATCTACAACTTCTATAGCTTTAACAGCAGCTTCTACTACTCCAGTATGTCCTACCATATCTGGATTAGCATAATTTAGAATCACTAAATCATACTTATCTTCATCTAGAGCCTCAAGTACTGCATCAGTAACCTTATATGCACTCATTTCAGGCTGAAGGTCATAGGTTGCAACCTTTGGTGAAGGAATTAAAATTCTATCTTCTCCTTCATTTGCCTTTTCTACTCCTCCATTAAAGAAGAAGGTTACGTGAGCATACTTTTCTGTCTCCGCGATTCTAAGCTGTTTTAGCCCCTTACTACTAACATATTCCCCTAAAGTATTATTATAATACTCTGGTTTATATGCTACTCTAACATTTTCAAGAGTTTCATCATATTGAGTCATACATATATAAGTTAAGTTCAGCTTATCTCTTTTAAATCCTGCAAACTCTATATCATTTATAGCTCTTGTTATTTCTCTAGCTCTATCTGGTCTAAAGTTAAAGAATATTACTGAATCTTTATCTTTGATAGTAGCCACCGGCTTATCATTCTTTGTAATTACAGACGGTATTACAAACTCATCTGTCTTATTATCATGATAAGCATCCTCTAATGCTTCAACCGGAGAAGTATATTTATTTCCTTCACCTTTTACAATGGCATTATAAGCAAGTTCTATTCTTTCCCATCTATTATCTCTATCCATTGCATAATATCTTCCAGAAAGAGTAGCGATTTCACCTATACATTCTTCTGTCATATATTGCTGTAAATCTCTAACAAACTCTAGAGCTGAACCTGGCGCAACATCTCTACCATCTAAGAAGCAATGTACATATACCTTCTTTGCTCCTCTCCTCTTACAAAGAGAGATAAGTGCCTTTACATGGTTTATATGAGAGTGAACTCCCCCGTCCGATAATAAACCCATAAGATGGATAGCTGAGTTATTCTTTAAAGCTTCATCTATACCATAGTTTAAAGCTTCATTCTCAAAAAACTTTCCTTCTTCTATTTCCTTAGATATTCTAGTTAATTCTTGATATATGATTCTTCCAGCTCCAATGTTTAAATGTCCAACCTCTGAGTTCCCCATTTGTCCCTCTGGTAGACCAACATCTAATCCACAAGCTGATAACTTAGTGTGAGGATATTCAGACTTTAATCTATCGTAGTTAGGCTTTTTAGCTTCTCTAACTGCATTTCCTTCTAAGTTATCACTTATACCAAAACCATCTAATATCATAAGCATTACTGGTTTCTTACTCATATTTATCTCCATTCTACCTTAATAGTCTACAATCTTAATAATTTACAATAGCTGCAAAGTCTGAAGCCTTAAGACTTGCTCCTCCAATTAATCCACCATCAATGTGCTCCATAGCCATTTGCTCTTTGATAGTTGATGGCTTAACTGAACCACCATATTGGATTCTTGTTTTGCTTGATACTTCTTCTCCGTATAGCTTTCCAACTACACTTCTTATAAAGCCTATTGTACTGTTAGCATCCTCAGCAGTAGCAGTTTTTCCTGTTCCTATTGCCCAAATCGGCTCATAAGCTATAACTAACTTTTCAACTTGCTCCTTGCTAAGACCTATTAAATCTTGTTTTATTTGAGCTGCAAGAATTTCTTCAGTTATTCCAAGCTCTCTTTCTTCTAGACTTTCTCCAATACAAAGTATTGGCGTAATCTCATGAGCAAAAGCAGCCTTTAACTTTTTGTTTACAGTTTCATCTGTTTCATTAAAATACTGTCTTCTTTCACTATGTCCAATCACAACGAAGCCTACTCCTAATTCTTTAAGCATTTTTGGAGAAATCTCTCCTGTAAATGCACCAGTTTCTTCGAAGTGCATATTTTGAGCCCCAACCTTTATGTTAGTTCCCTTACATAATTCTACTACTGTTGGTAAACTTAAAAATGTTGGACATACAACTACATCACAAGCAGAGTCCTTCACCATTGGTTTTAAACCTTCTACCAATGCGGTAGCTTCCGATATAGTATTGTTCATTTTCCAGTTCCCTGCTATTATTGCTCTTCTCATAATTTCCTCCTAAAATATCACTTAATTTATATCTTATATTATAGACGTATATTTACCAGAAGTCTATTTACTTAAAAGTCTACTTTTCTTGTAACGCTGCTATACCTGGAAGTGTTTTTCCTTCTAGGAATTCTAATGATGCTCCACCCCCTGTAGATATGTGAGTCATCTTATCTCCAAGTCCAAATATATTAACTGCCGCCGCGCTATCTCCGCCACCTATAACAGTAACTCCTTCACATTTAGCCATAGCCTCTCCAACAGCTATTGTACCCTTACTAAAGTTTTCGAATTCAAAAACTCCCATTGGTCCATTCCATACAACAGTCTTAGATGCTTCTATAACTCCAGCATAAATTTCTCTTGTCTTTGGTCCTATATCTAGAGCCATATATCCATCTTGAATATTTTCATTCTCTGTATCTACAGGAGTAGCCTCTTTAGAGAATTCGCTAGCTACTACATGATCTACTGGAAGATAAAGCTTAACATTCTTTTCTCTCGCTTTATTCATCATTTCTATAGCATAATCTAACTTATCTTCTTCTACTCTAGAATTTCCTATACTATAGCACTGTGCCTTAAGAAAAGTATACGCCATAGCTCCCCCAATTATAAGGTTATCTACCTTTTCAAGAAGAGCATTGATAACATTAATTTTATCTGAAACCTTTGAACCACCAAGGATAGCTGTGAATGGTCTTTCAGCATTATCTATAGCATTTCCTAAGAACTTAAGCTCTTTTTCTATTAAATATCCACATACTGCATCACTTACATGGTTAGTTACACCAACTGTTGAGCAATGAGCTCTGTGAGCAGATCCAAAAGCGTCGTTTACATAAACATCACAAAGAGAAGCTAATTCTTTAGAGAAATTCTCCTCATTCTTAGTTTCTTCTTTTCTGTATCTAGTATTTTGAAGAAGTACTACATCTCCATCATTCATGTTTTCTATAGCTTTTTTTGCATTACCTCCTACTACTTCAGCGTCATCTGCAAAGACTACTTCTCTATTTAATAACTTACCTAATCTAACAGCTACTGGCGCTAATGTAAGTTCTAGTTTTGGCTCTCCCTTTGGTTTTCCAAGGTGTGAGCAAAGGATAACTTTAGCTCCATTTTCTATCAAATAGTTTATTGTTGGCATAGCCCCTAATAATCTATTCTCATCAGTAATTACGCCGTCAACTATAGGTACATTAAAGTCACATCTAACTAATACTTTTTTTCCTGTTACATTAATATCTTCTACTGATTTTTTATTATATGACATAATAAATCCCTCACTTCTTATCAAAAAAATCTAGTTCTGGATTCCTCGCTGAACTAGATTTTTTATTGTATTATTTCTTATTTATATACTTTGCTAATTATAATCTGTCAGCAACATATTTTGTTAAGTCTGCTAATCTGTTTGAATATCCCCACTCATTATCGTACCAAGAAACAACTTTTACAAGGTTATCTCCCATTACCATTGTTGATAATCCATCAATTATTGAAGATCTTTCGTCTCCTCTGTAGTCAATAGATACTAATGGCTCATCTGAGAATCCTAGGATACCTTTTAAATCGCCTTCTGAAGCTGCTTTTAATGCTCCATTAACTGCTTCTACTGATACTGGCTTCTCTGTTTCAAATACTATATCAGTCATTGAAACTGTTGGAGTTGGAACTCTAACTGCCATTCCATTTAATTTACCTTTAAGTTGTGGTAATACTAATGCAACTGCTTTTGCAGCTCCTGTAGTAGTTGGTATCATTGCCTCCGCTGCTGCTCTAGCTCTTCTTAAATCACTATGTGGAGCGTCTAATATTTTTTGGTCATTAGTGTAAGAGTGAATTGTTGTCATAAGACCACTCTTTATTCCAAAGTTTTCATCAAGAACTTTAGCAAATGGTGCTAAACAGTTAGTTGTGCATGATGCATTAGAAATTATGTTGTGCTTAGCACTTTCATATTTCTCTTCATTTACTCCCATAACAACTGTTATATCTTCGTTTTTAGCTGGAGCTGATATTAATACTTTTTTAGCGCCTGCTTCTATGTGAGCCTTTGCTTTAGCAGCATCTGTGAATAAGCCTGTTGATTCTATAACTATTTCTGCTCCTTGAAGTCCCCATGGTATATTCTTAGGATCTCTCTCAGCAAAAATTCTGATTTCTTTTCCGTTAACTATGATTGAGTTTTCTGTAGCTTCAACTGTTCCGTTGAATCTTCCATATAATGCGTCATACTTTAAAAGATGCGCTAAGGTTTTTGGGTTTGTTAAGTCATTAATTCCCACAATTTCTATTTCGTTACTGTAGTTATTAAGAATACTCTTAAATACATTTCTTCCTATTCTTCCAAATCCATTAATTCCAACTTTAACCATTACAAAATACCTCCTTAAATTAAGTAAAATACTTTCATATTTATATTTTGTGCCCACCTATATTAAGTTTTATAAGTTAAGCATTGCTAACACAATTTAAAATTTTCAAAACTTCCCTTGCTGTCTTTTCATCTGTAATAAGAACTGAATTACTTCTACCTTTTTCAATAGCTGCTACAGCCTTAGCCTTATGGGCTCCTACTGATACCGCTATCATTCTAGGTATTTTATCTATATCCTCCTGATGAATTCCAATTGTTGGCATAGAGTATACGACTTCTCCATCCCTATTAAAGTAATGTCCAAAGGCTTCTCCAACAGCACCATTTTTCATTATTTCCTGCTTTACTTCCTCAGTTAAACTTCTCTTTTCACACATATCATCGGCAAGTCCTATCCCATGAATCAAAATATTAGAATTATTTATTGAATTAAAGATTCCTTTAATTTCACCTTCTCTTAACATTGCATCAAATAAACTTTGACTTAAGTTATCTGGAATATGAAGCTGTTCATATGCTGCTCCAATTTTATTTGCAAGAATTTCAACTAGTGTATTAGCTTGCAAGTCAGTTTCTTTTCCCATTCCGCCTCTGCCAGGTAAAACTTTTATATTTTTATATCTCTGCAAAATCGGAAAGTTATCAACTACTTCCTTTATAGTTCTTCCCCCAGTTAAGGATATTATAATATCATCTTGTAAAATTTCTTTAAGATAATTTGCAGCCGCCTTACCAATCTCCTCATATAAGGTGTCATCTTCATCAATGTTTCCATTTACAATAATGACCTGATGGACTTCTAACAGCTTTTTTAACTGGTTTTCTAAAAAGTTTATTCCATTTGTTTCTCTCATAAATTCTCTTAATCCATATAAAACATCTTCGCCCTCTTTGGTAATATACATTCCTGCTGAACTTATATCTATAAGACCTTGGTCCTTCAAGAAATTAGTTTCACTCCGCACAATTCTTTCTGTAATCTGAACTGTGGCTGATAGTAATCGTCTTCCAATAGGCTGTCTATATTTTATATTTCTTAAGAGTTTGTATCTAACATCTAACACCTGCAATAAATCAGGTATTAATTGTTCTTGTAACTTTATTAACTGTTCCATTTCCACCCCTGTTGACAATTAGTGTCCCTATGGACGATTAATGTCCCTGTGTTAATTTTTAACTACAATTTAATTGTACGACAGTTTACTCTATTTGTGAAGTATTTTTTTTAATATTAAGAAAAAATATTTTATTTGTTCATATTTTCTCTTTAATATATAAAGAAAGGCATAGACTATACCAATCTTTTTCTCTGTGATGAAGACTTTATTCCAAGCTCTTCTCTATATTTAGCCACAGTTCTTCTTGATATATCTATACCTTGTTTATTTAATTCTTCACAAATAGCTGAATCGGATAATGGTTTTGTCTTCACTTCTTTTTCAATTATCTTCCCTATCATCCCTTTAACATTTCCCGTAGAAACATCTTCATTGCTAATATTTACATAACCGGTAAATAAAGTTTTTATTTTTTTAACTTTCCCACAGTTCAAAGCTACATACTTATCTCTAATAGCTCTACTCACAGTTGACTCATGAATATCCAGTTTTTGAGATATAGATTTTATAGTCATTGGCTTAAGATAACTTTCCCCTCTATCTAGATATTCCTTTTGAACCTTAACTACTTCCTCCATGACCCTACACAAAGTATTTTTTCTATTTTCAATGCTTTTCATTAAAAACAAAGCATTGTTAATTTTTCCCTTAACATAATCTACCGCATCCTTGTCCTCGCTATGATTAATTACACTTTTATAAGTATTATTTATTATAAGCTTTGGTAACAAGCTATCATTCATCATAACTATATATTCATTATCCAGCTTCCTAATATACACATCTGGAACCACGTAGCCTATATCTTCTCCTGTAAAAAAACCTCTTGTTGGTTTCGGCTCTAATTCCTTTATCAAATCCTCATACTGTTGAACTTGACGTGGTTGTATTCCTAAAGCTTTACCTATAAGCTGATACTTCCCCTTTGAAATCTCAAGAAGATAATTATTAATTATTTCTTCTAAGGTTTCATTATGAATACCTTTTCTATGAAGCTGAATTATCAAACATTCACTTAAAGATTTAGCCCCAATTCCAGCAGGTTCTAAATTCTGAATTATATCTATACATCTCGAAGCCATTTTCTCTGTGATATGTAACTCTTTTATCAAATCCTCACTTATTGTTTCATCTAGATAGCCTCTGCTATCTATATTATCTATTATATATTTACATATAATTTCTTCTGATTTTTCAAGCTTACTATACATAATTTGATCTCTTAAATAATCTTTCAAAGTAGGATTGCTACTGATAAAGTTAAAAGGCGAAACTTGCTCATTGTCATCATCTTGAGAATAAGACCTGCTATTATAGTTGTCAAACTCAAAATATTTAACCAAATTTCTATATTCAGTTAATTCCTTATTAGACGAATATCCCTTAGAATTATCAGGCAGGTTGTCCACATCCAAGACTACATTCTCCTGAAGCTCTTTATCTATATGTTGCAAAAGTTCATAGGACGACATTTGTAAAAGCTTTATCGATTGTTGCATTTCCATTGTCATAACTAATTTTTGCTCTTGTGTTAACTTCAAGTCAAAACCCATATTCATATATATCCCACTCCTCTATATATTAATGATATCATATTATTTAAATAATTTTCAATTAAATCAAATTAATTAATTATTTCCACCTTTATAAACAAAAATAAAAGATAGAGAAATCCTAGAATTTCCCTATCTTTAACTTCATTTTATTTTATTAAATTATCTACCATTTTTCTCATAAGCTTCACCTGATGCTGCTGGTGCACTTGTTTTACCAACAAATCCAGCAAGAGCAAGCATAGTTAGAACATATGGTATTACTGTAAATACTTCTGATGGAAGTGACCAACCGAATCCTTGAGCAAGAATTTGGAACGATTCTCCAAAAGCAAATAATAAACATGCTCCAAATGAACCAATCGGTGTCCAGTTACCAAAGATTACTGCAGCAAGAGCTATGAATCCACGTCCAGATACCATACCTTCTCTGTAGATTGGAGTGATACCTATCGATAGTGCAGCTCCACCTAAACCTGCAAGCATTCCCGATAAAACTACACAAGCATATCTTACCTTATAAACATTAATTCCTAACGTATCTGCAGCTTTTGGATGCTCTCCAACAGCTCTTATTCTAAGACCAATTGAAGTCTTATAAAGCACATAATGCGATACAAATACAAGAATTATAGCTAATATTACAAACCAGTTTAATCCTGCTAAAATATCTCCTATTATAGGAATACCTTTTATAAATTCAGGTAATTTATATGGAAGAGCGCTTACAACGTCTGTTTGCCCACCCTTTCCAAATAAAATAAATATCAAGAAGCTGGCAAGGGCAGATGCAAATAAGTTAATTGCTGTACCTGAAATAACTTGATCTGCTTTTAAGTGAATTGAAAGCACCGCATGAATTAATGCAAGTACTCCACCTGCGATTATCGCAAACAAAACTCCTACCAAAGCATTCCCACTTATGAAAGTTCCCCATACTGCAAAGAATGCACCTATAGTCATCATACCTTCAAGTCCTATATTAACTACACCTGAACGCTCTGAGAACATTCCTCCAAGTGCTGTGAAGATAAGTGGTGTAGCTATTCTTAGAGTCGCTGTTATAAGAGAAATTATAGCAACCATTATTGCACTATCCATTCATTATCTCCCCTTTCTTCTTCTTATTGTCAAAGTAAGTAATAATATAATCAGTAGCTACGAATATAATGATTACTGATTGAATTAAAAATACTATTTCTTTAGGTATACCACTAATTTGAAGCGCTCTTGAACTACTGTTAAGTGCCCCAAATAGCACTGCCGATAATATACATCCAATTGGATTCTTTTTAGCAAGAAGAGCAACAGCTATACCATCAAATCCATAAGTTGGGACAACCATAAAGTCTTGAATTAAGTGTTTAACACCTGCAACGTGAGTCGCTCCACCAAGACCTGCAATAGCACCTGATAAAACCATAGCTAAAACCGCTTTTTTAGCTATGTTTACTCCACCATATTCTGCTCCATGTGGATTTATTCCAACGGCTCTTATTTCATACCCTGTAGTAGTCTTCCATAGTAAGAAGGCCATAAGTATAGCAACTATAATACCTATAAATAGACTGTAGTTAGCTCCGTTACTTTCAACAAACCTAGGAATCATCGCACTAGCCTGAATTGTTGGGCTTGAAGATTTTCCCGGAACTCCAAAGGCAGTTCTAAGGATAAAGTAGTTAGCTAAAGCTATAGATATATAGTTCATCATTATTGTGTTGATAACTTCACTAGTTCCAAATTTTGCTTTAAGGAAACCTGGTATTGCTCCCCAGATACCTCCGAATACTATACCCGCAAGAATCATCAACGGTATATGTATCACTGGACTTAATCCAGGAATAACTCCCACCATAGCTCCTCCAAGCATACCTAGAACAAACTGTCCACCAACACCAATGTTGAATAAACCACATCTAAATGCAACCGCATTAGCTACACCTGTAAATATAAGTGGAGTTACTTCTGCAATTGTCGATAAAACATTCTTAGGAGTTCCAAAGCTACCCTTCCAGATAGTTGAAACCAAATCACCTAGGGCTGTGAAATATTGTGTTATTGGGTAATCCTTTGCCCACATAACAAAGAATACTGAAATAAATAAAGACAGTACAACTGCTACTATTGGGAAGAGGATGGCCTTCGCCGTACCTTTTATTCTATCCTTCATCTTACTTCGCTTCCCCTTTCTTATCTAAGCTTCCGCCAGCCATTAATATACCAAGCTTCTGCTCATCTGCATCTTTTCTATCTAAAATATCTACTATTTTACCATCGTACATAACTGCAATTCTATCAGAAAGAGCAAGAACTTCATCAAGTTCAAGAGATACTAAAAGTACCGCTTTCCCTTTATCTCTTTCCCCTACAAGTCTACTGTGAATATATTCAATAGCTCCAACGTCAATACCTCTTGTAGGTTGCGCTGCAATTAATAATTCTGGGTCTTTAGAAATTTCTCTAGCTGCAATTAGTTTTTGCTGATTACCACCAGATAGTGCTGAAGCAAATACATCAGCATTTGGAGTTCTTACGTCAAACTCTTCTATCAACTTATCGCAATGCTCTCTAATTGCTTTATAATCCATTATAAAGCCTTTTTTAGTAAATTCTTCACTCTTGTGAATTCCAAGAATTGAGTTCTCTACTAATGAATATTTAAGTATAAGTCCTCTTTTATGTCTATCTTCAGGTATATGTCCAACTCCAGCATCTATTATCTCTCTTGGTGATTTACCATACAAATCTTTTCCATTCATAATAACACTTCCGTTATGTGGCTTTCTTAACCCTGTCAAAACTTCTAAAAGTTCTGTTTGACCATTTCCATCAACTCCGGCAATTCCGAATATTTCTCCGCCATGAACAGTAAAGGAAACATCTTTAACAGCTGGAATACCTCTTTGATCATTCGCTGAAAGATTTCCTACTTTAAGAACCTCTGCCCCAGCCTTAGCTACTTCTTTTTCAACAGTTAGATTTACTTTTCTTCCAACCATAAGCTCTGCTAACTCATCAATGTTTGTTTCAGAAGTTTTAACAATTCCAGTAACCTTACCTCTTCTTATGATTGTAACTCTATCACTCATACTCATAACTTCTTTTAATTTATGAGTTATTAATATAACAGATTTACCTTCTTTTTTAAGATTATTAAGAATTTTACCTAATTCCTCTATTTCTTGAGGAGTTAATACAGCTGTAGGCTCATCAAGTATTAAGTTTTTCGCTCCTCTATATAGAGCTTTAAGAATTTCTACCTTTTGCTGTTGTCCAACTGATATATCTTCAATTACAGCATTTGGATCTATAGCAAACCCATATTTATCTGCTAATTCCTTTACATCATTGAAAGCTTTCTTTCTATCAAGCTTTAAGCCTTTTTTAGGCTCACAGCCTAATATGATATTTTCTGCTACTGTAAAGTTATCAACTAACATAAAATGTTGGTGAACCATTCCTATTCCCAGCTTTATAGCCTCATTAGGGTTATCCATCTTTACTAGCTGTCCATCAACATATATGTCACCTTTTTCCTGTTGATAAAGACCATAAAGTATATTCATTAGGGTAGTCTTTCCTGCTCCATTTTCACCTAACAAAACGTGGGTTTCACCTTGTAACAGGTCAAAGTCAACGTTATCATTGGCTATTGTTCCAGGGAAAACTTTGGTTATGCCCTTCATTTCAATTACTTTCTTCATTTCCCTTCCTCCTTAATAATACTACCTACGTCTACTACTTAATAAATTAGATATATAATAATTTTCATACAGATAAAAGTGCTACTATATATTCTCTATTATACGTATAATATTATACCATAAAACATTTTTAATATATATTTTTTTATTTTTCTAACAATTGTATTTTATCTTATTATATAACTTCACTTTATATAAAATTCTTTATTATATATAAATCTAGAAATAAAAAGCTAGATATTAATACCTAGCTTTTTATCATGTTACTATTTAAATGAATTTTTATTATTTTACTTTAAAATCCATAGCTTCTTGTCTTGTTGCAGGAACTACGATTTCACCTTTTTTAATCATTTCTTCGTATTTCTCCGCTTCTTCTATAACTTTTTTATCAGTGTTTTTAGAAGTAGTATCTGCCATTCCAACTCCACCTTCAGCTATTCCAAGAACTTTAACTCCCCCCTTGAAACTTCCATCTACAACTGATTTAGCAGCATCATAAGTAGCATCATTAACTCTCTTCATCATAGAAGAAAGAATTACATCCGCATATTTTGGAAGAGAAGCCGCTTGGTCCATATCAACACCAATAGCCCAAACATCTTCTCCCTTTTTTCTTAACTCTTGGGTAGCTTGGAATAAACCAATTCCAGCACCTCCTGCTGCGTGATATATTACATCACAACCAGCATTGTATAATGATGTAGCAAGCTCATATCCCTTATTTGTATCTTCAAAAGAATCAGCATATTTAACAGTTGTTCCAGTGCTTGTACCATCTGAGCTTATTAAACCTTTAGCTGCTTCTGGATTAACAGAAGCTACACCTGCAGCGAAACCAGCTTCAAACTTGTTGATTGTATCAAAATCTTTTCCGCCAATAAATCCTACTTTATTAGTTTTAGTTGTTAAACCAGCTATAACTCCCATTAAGAAAGATCCCTCTTCTTCTTTAAACACTACAGATAAAACATTTTCCGCTTTTACCTCTGAGTCGATAATCGCTAAGTTTTTATCTGGATTGTTCTTAGCTATATTTGCAACAGCATCTGCTAATTGGAAACCTATTGCGAAAGTTAAGTCTGCACCTTCATCGATTAACGCTTGTAAGTTTGGCTCATATTCTTCCTTCTTTTTAGCTTCTAAAGGCTTGTAAGTCAGACCAAATTCTTTTTCTGCTCTTTTAACACCCTCGTCAGCTGTTTGGTTAAATGACTTATCATTTAATCCACCTTCATCAGTTGATAAACCTATCATGATATCTGCTTTTTTGTCGCCGCCATCTGAAGTACTTCCAGAATCACCGCTGTTTCCACCATTGCCACATCCCACTAAAAGAGTAGCAGTCATTGCCACTGTTGCCACGAGGGCAACTATTCTTTTCATTTTCATTTCAAAACCCCCCCTGAAATAATTTTTATACATATTCACCTTTATTTTACATCAATATATAAAAAAAAGCTAGATATATTATCTAGCTTTTATAAAATATTATATATTTTTACATTTTTCAAATTAATATAAACTTTTTATTAGTTTAATTTGAACTCCATTGCACCTTTTCTAGTTGCCGGAACTTCAAACTCACCATTTTTAATTTTCTCTTCAAATTCTTTAGATTTTTCCATAGCTTCTGCTGAAGCATTTGTAGATGTACTATCTGCAAGACCAACTTTACCTTCTGCTATTCCAAGCACTAAAGTTTGTCCCTTAAAGTTTCCATCAACTATAGATTTAACGGCTTCGTATGTAGCAGCGTCAACTCTTTTTACCATTGATGTAAGGATTGAATCTGCATATTCTGGAAGAGAAACAGCTTGGTCCTTATCAACTCCGATAGCCCAAACATCTTTTCCTTCTTTTCTTAACTCTTGAGTAGCTTGGAATAATCCGATTCCAACTCCACCAGCAGCATGATATATTACGTCACAACCTTCGCTATATAAAGATTTTGCAAGTTCATAGCCTTTGTTTGTATCACTAAAAGAATCAGCATACTTAACAGTTGAACCAGTAGCTGTACCATCTGAACTTGTAAGACCTTTAGCAGCTTCTGGGTTAACAGCAGCTACTCCAGCCGTAAATCCTGCTTCAAACTTTTGTATAGCATCAGAATCTTTTCCACCGATGAATCCAACTTTGTTAGTTTTAGTTGTTAATCCAGCTATAACTCCAACTAAGAAAGACCCTTCTTCTTCTTTAAACAGTACAGATAAAACATTTTCAGCCTCTACTACTGAGTCAATGATTGCTAAATTAGCATCTGGATTGTTTTTAGCAACATTTTCAACTGCATCAGCTAATTGGAACCCAATTGCAAAAGTTAAATCTGATCCATTATCTATTAAAGATTGTAAGTTTGGCTCGTAATCTTCTTTCTTTTGAGCTTCTAATGGAGAATATTCAACTCCAAACTCTTTTTGAGCCTTTAAAACTCCCTCGTTAGCACTTTGGTTAAATGATTTATCATTTAATCCACCTTCATCTGTTGTAAGACCTATAGAAATTCCTGATTTAGCAGAATCTCCACCTTCACTTGAAGAATTACCGCTTCCACATCCCACTAAAAGTGTTGTTGACATTGCGACAGTTGCCATAAGAGCAATTAATCTTTTCATTTTCATGTAAAAAACCTCCTAATATTTTAACTTTGTACCCATTTTGTGTAAGTTTCAAAGAATATTTGAGTAACCTATAGCAGACTACTTGTCCACATTTTAAAGTTATATGTGCTACACAATTATACTTATGTGCTTACAAAGTGAATATATCACAATTTTAGACAAAAATCAAACAAAAACGACTAATTAAAATAGTCGTTTTTATTTGATTTATACATTTAAGTTTAAATTGATAAAATTTTCTATCAAATTTGCTTTGCACACTTTCTATTTAACTTTAAAATTCATAACATCCATCCTTGTACCAGGTACTACAATTTCTCCATTTTTAATTTTTGTTTCGTAGTCTTGGACCCTAACCATTACATTCTCTGGTGTATTAACTGATGTAGAATCAGCTACACCTACGCCACCTTCTGCTATCCCAATAACCTTAACACCTGCTTTGAAAGTACCATCAACTTGTGATTTGACAGCATCAAAAGTTGCATTATCAACTCTCTTAATCATAGATGTAAGAATTACCTCTTCATATTCAGGAAGTGATATAGCCTGATCCATATCTACTCCAATAGCCCACACTTCTTTTCCTTGATCCTTAAATTGTTTTGCTGCTTGGAACATACCTATACCCACTCCACCAGCTGCATGATAGATTATATCACAGCCAGATTCATATAAAGATTTCGCAAGTTCATATCCTTTATTAGTATCTGCAAATGAATCCGCATACTTAACTGTTAAACCTGGTGTTTTACCATCTGCACTAATTAAGCCTTTCGCTGCTTCTGAATTAACCGATTCAACTCCTGCTGCAAAGCCGGCCTCAAATCTAACTATAGTCTCCTGGTCCTTTCCTCCTATAAATCCAATTTTGTTTGTTTTAGTCATAAGCCCAGCAATAACTCCAACTAGGAATGACCCTTCTTCTTCCTTGAATGTGATAGACTCTACGTTGTCAGCCTCTACCACAGAGTCCACAATGCAAAAATTTGCATCTGGATTATTTTTAGCAACCTTAGCAACAGCATCTGCTAATTGATATCCAATAGCAAATGTTAAATTAGAACCATCATCTATTAGAGCTTGTAAATTAGGTTCATAATCCTCCTTCTTCTGTGCCTCTATAGCAGTATACTTTACTCCAAATTCAGCCTTTGCTCTTTCAACACCTTCGTTTGCTGATTGGTTGAAAGACTTATCATTTATTCCACCTTCATCTGTAGAAAGTCCAACTGAAATATTGGCATTATTAGTATTCTTATTGGCTGTATCATCTCCTCCACATCCAACAAGAATACTCATAGCAAGAATAACAGACATCATTGTTGCAATATACTTTTTCATTTTCATGTAAATTCCTCCTTATGTATTATCGTCTAATTTCAAGATAAACCCCTAACTTACTTTGAACTCTATAACACCTTGTCTTGTTCCCGGAACCACCATCTGTCCTTTTTTAATTTTTTCTTCAAACTCCTTAACTTTAGCCAAAACATCAGGAGCAGTATGTTGAGCTGTAGATTCTGATATTCTTACTCCACCTTCTGCTATTCCGAGGACACTAGTTCCTGGTGTAAATGTTCCATCAACTAAAGATTTAGCAACATCATAAGTAGCCTTTTCAACATCTTTTATCATAGATGTAAGAATTATATCTGAATAATCAGGTAACGAAATCGCTTGGTCCATATCAACACCTATAGCCCAAACCTCTTTACCTCCATCTTTAAGCTGTTTTGCAACCTGAAACATTCCTATTCCTACTCCACCAGCCGCATGATATATAACATCGCATCCAGATTCATATAGTGATTTTGCAAGTTCATATCCCTTATTAGTATCTGCAAAGGAATTTGCATATTTAACAGTAGAACCTGGATTTTTACCATCACTACTTATAAGTCCTTTTGCTGCCTCGGGATTTACTGATGCTACACCAGCTGCAAATCCTGATTCAAATTTAACTATAGTTTCTTGGTCCTTTCCACCTATAAATCCAACTTTATTCGTCTTTGTAGTAAGTCCCGCAATAACTCCAACTAAAAATGAACCTTCCTCTTCCTTAAATACAATTGATTTTACATTAGCACCTTCCACTTCAGTATCCACTAAGCAGAAACTTTTATCAGGATTATTTTTAGCCACTGCTGCCATAGCATCTGCTAACTGATATCCTGTAGCAAAACTTAAGTTACAGCCATTATCTACCAGAGCTTGTATATTAGGCTCATAATCCTCTCTCTTTTGAGACTCTATGACAGTATACTGAAATCCAAATTCCTTTTTAGCTTTTTCAAGACCTGTACTTGCAGATTGATTAAAGGATTTATCATTAGCTCCAGCCTCATCTGTAGCAAGTCCTATAGAAATCTCTGCTGCTGTATCATTCTTATTTTCTTTTGTACTTCCTTCACTTCCACAACCAACTAAAGGAACAATAGTCATAATAGATACTAACATTGCAGCAACTACTTTTTTTCTCCTCATTAAAAGACCTCCTTAATTGTATTATTATTAGTTTTCTAATATTATTATGCTTTATATTGTCCCATATATACTATTTATGTTGTCACCACTCCAAATTCAAAAAAACAAAAGAGGCATTATAAAATTCTTAAAATTTCATAATACCTCTACTTTATTTTAAATTAAAATTTTTTATGCCATAAACTCCGCTTCTAATAAAACTTTCTTAGCAGTTTCTCCGTCTTCTTCAGCTACAAGTATTATAGGACCTGTACATCCCATTCCACTTTCTGAATAAATATTTTTCTTCCATAAACATTTGCATGCATTTTCAAGCTCCAGTATATCTATTCCTGCAATAGCGAATGTAACTACCTTCTTTGGTGGTGCTACAACATCCGCTTCTTGAGGTTTATTATTTTTTTCAGTAACTTTTTTTATAGCTTCCTCAAGACCAGCAGTTTTAGCAGCCTTATATTCAACTCTAGCTATATCTAGAACTTTGTTCTGAGTACAAGTTGCACAATATCTTAAAGCTTCTGCAATTAGTGGTGCTCCCGAAGCTCTAGAAACTATATTAACAACCTTATCATAATCTTCTCCAACTCCTGGACCATAACCGCTTCCAGCAATCTCATAATTCCCGCCAGTAGTATAAGATGAGAATATCTTTATTAGAAGGTTCCCAGTTAAAGAATCACAAACCATTACATCTGGTGTTCCTGCTAAAAGGTCATTTCCTCTCATCACAGCTCCACCGTCAGTTCTTAAAGAATCACTAAAATTAAAATCATATCCATTTCCCTTTATATCCTTTAAGATTCTTTCAACTTGTCTTGCTCCATCTAAATTTAATAACCCAACAGTAGGATTTTTAATTCCACAAGCCTTTGCTACAGCTATTCCTGATATTGCATTTTTAACCATACCCTCAACTCTGTTCGTAGCAGTAGTTCCTGTAGTTGTAGCTATTATTAATTCTCTTCCTTTACCTGGAGTTATAACTCTCCCAACTGTAGAAACTCCTATTGGGAAGTCAAAGTGTTGAGTTACGCAACCATCTATCTCTCCAGCCTCAAGCATTGCTACCATTTTCTTATGACCTTCTTCAGACGTTTCAACTTCTACACATTGAAAACCTTCTACTTGTTTTCCAATTAAAACAATTTCAAAGTCGTCATATTTTCCTTTTGCAAGGTCAGCAGCTTTAATCATTTCTTCTATTCCATGCTCAGACCCAAGAATAGTTAAACCAATTTTAACCTTCTTCTTGAATTGACCACTCTTAATTCCTTGTGCTATATCACTAAATACTTCAGCAATCATTGCCTTAGTAGAATCTTGGCTCATCCCTACACCCCTTTTCTTAAATGCTTCACACATAAATTTCTCGTTTATTTTGACTCACTTAATAGGTAGTCTGCAAATTCCTTCATCGCATCTGCTACCATCATTTTAACTTCTTCCTTGCTTACTGTGTTTTCAGCCTCATCTTGTAGTCCAGCATTTTTTTCAACTAATATAGAAACTCCGTCAAATAAATTAGTCATTCTTCCTAGGAATAAACTACCTTTACCAACTACCATAAAGTTATTTAAAACACCATTCTTTATGTGTTCAATACCATGTCCAACTATTGGTACTCCTGATGGAATATGTCCTTGCGTTGGAGCAAATCCTGGATAGCCATGAGTTTTGATAAATCCTGGAAGCTCTTTTCTATCAAGTTGTCCTTTTTTAACTGCAAGCGCACCTATCATTTTATAGTTCTGAGTTGGAACGTCTCCAGCTCCTGCTGGTTCTGTAATTTCAGGTGTTTGCATTTCTGGTGCATACTTATCTACATCTGTAATTTTAAGTCCAGCTTTTGTAAGTGGATCTAAAACTAAAGCTTCAAGTACTGCTTGTGGAGATGCTCCATGTCCGATAGTGTGTTTACCAATTATATCAGTTCTTAAAACTGGACTCACTCCATCATTTTGAGAAACTAAAACCGCAAAACCACCAAGACAATCCTCAAGAATTGGAAGACTTTTCTTTATGTGATCCTTACCATTCATTCCAAGTTTAGCTGTAGCTCCACCTGCAATAACTAATACATTTTTATATATTCCACTTTGAACAAGGGCAGAAGCGTTAATTAAAGCGTGAGATGGGCCTGCGCAGAAGCCTCTCATATCTATACCTGTTGCTCCTGTTAAGCCAACAACTTCTCCGATAGCTTTAGCTACGTTTCCGCCGCCTCTTTGATTCATATCACCAATAGCTTCTTCTGAACATTCAATTATATATTCAATTTCATTTATATCCATATCTAATCCATCAACTAGGTGCATTCCTGCAATAACTGCTGATGCTTTTACTACTAAATTTTCTAACATATAATGGGCAGATAAATTAGGATCAAACTCATGAGCTCTTCTCACGCATCCAACTAATTTCCCATCTATATATAATCCTTCTGCTCCAACATTCTTAACTAAATCTTCAACCTTTGCCGCTTCATCTCCAACTATTTTATCTAGTTTTTCTTTTAATAGTGGATGTGCTGCTAACTTTTCTTTAATCTCATTTGCAAAGTTTTCTTCCAATATAACTAAATCAAACACGTCTGATATTTTCATTAGTCCATAGAACTCATCCTCTGGCATTATTTCTCCAAACTTTCCAAAGCGATTTGCTTCTTGTACTCCATTTGTTATCCAAGGTCTTGCTATTTCACTTAATTCCTCCGGTGTAATATTACCAACATAAGTTTGGTTTGGTGGATATGCTACTACTTCCTCGAAAGGTCTAAGACCACCCTTTATGTTCTGAAGATATTCTGAATCAGGATTAGTTTGTCTTTCTAAAGTCTGAGTAGTTCCATTATGTATTACCATATCTGGAGTGTTAACTAAAATATAAGATGCTTTCTTAATAACTGGAAAATTCATATTTAATACCTCCTTAATTCATGTGCAAATTTAAAAATAATATTATCTATTAACTTTGCACCATCTAGAATAAATAAGTTAATTATTCATTATACATGGTGCAAAAACATTATATTAAACTATGTATAACCTTATATTGCCTAGGCAATATTTCTACCCGCCTTTTTTAGTTAAGTAATTGGAGATTCCTCTCCAATTACTTAATTTAAACATCTCACCTTGGAATTAACCAAAGTAAGCAAATTATATAAGCTTATTCAAAAATCTTTTGGCCATCAACTGGTGTCTCAAGTGCCATTAAAGCTTTTTCAACTAACTTTCTTCTTAAATGATATTCATCTTCTTTTGTTAGGTTTGGATTCCCTAATGGATGAGGAATAGCTACAGTTGGTACTATTCTATTAGCTCCAACTGTTAAAGATACTGGAGTAATAGTACACATGTGAACTACTGGAAGTCCAGCTCTTTCAATTTCTTTAACTAGCGTTGCACCGCAACGTGTACAAGTTCCTCATGTAGAAGTTAATATAACTGCATCTACACCATCAGCTATTAATTCTTTAGCTGCATACTCACCATATTTCTTAGAAGATGCAACTGCAGTACCATTACCTACTGTTGAATAGAAATATCTGTGTAATGAACCAATTTTACCTTCTTTTTCAAGTTGTCTTAATACATCTACAGGAATAACTCTGTCTGGATCATTATTAGCATAAACAGGATCATGCCCACCGTGAGCTGTTTCAAAAGTTTCGCTTGTTAAATCATCTATTCCATCTATATCGTATTTGCCGATTTTAGAAGCTGAAGAAGATTCAATATGATCTGGATTTCCCTTTGGAACTATACCACCAGAAGTAACTATAGCTATTTTAGCCTTAGTTATATCTATTATAGGAGCTACTGGGTCAACTCTATCAAAGTTTGGCATTTCAAATTCTGTAATAAATTCCTCGTCTTTCAACTTTTTAACAAGCATGTCTACAGCTCTCTCAGAACCTCTTTTATCAGCAAAGAAATTTTTTCTTATTCCTCTTTCGATATAGTTGTCCTCTACTGGGCTTCCAATTACCTCACCATTAACTAATTTAACAGCTAAACTAGCAATCTTAGGTAGAGCGTCTCTCATACCTACAGCACTATTCTTTGTAGACACTATGAATAAATCTTTTTTATACATATCTGCACCTGGGTTTTCAATATACATTGCTGAAAGTACTGGAATATTTAATTCCTCACTAACAGTTTTGCAGATTTCGCCACAAGCGACTCCATATCTACCTGCATTAAAGGCAGGTCCAGCTATAAATAAATCTGGATTATAGCCTTTTACCATTTCTAAAACTTCTGCCTTTGCTTCTTTAGTATTTTCTGCAAAGTAGGAATCTCCACATATAATAGTAGCTACAATTTCTATATCCTGCTTTTTTAATAATCCATTTAAACCCATTCCTGGTCCTACAAAACCCTCGCGAACTGATGGTCCTATATCAGCCTTTTCTTCTCCGCCTATACCTGCGTAGAATTGATTTATATAATGAACAACTTTTAACATAGGTTTTCCCCCTTTCTGGGATTAGACTTTAATTAACTTAGTAATTATTTAGAGTGTCACTTAAAGGTATTTACAGAACTGTTCTCTTACAGTTTTAACTTCATTTACTATGTCATCTACATCAAGAACCATTTCCATCATTCCACACTGTTCATCGTAGATAGAAGCATCACATTCATCTTTAATTTCTGATTCTAACATATGGAATACGCTTAGTCCTAACTCTACTCCTGCTAAAGGTCCTGCATAAGTTGGGTCTCCTGCTGCAACTGTTTCTGCTGATAATCCTGATGCTTCAGCCTCAGCTCCACCAATTACAACTACCATATTTTCAGCACCATATTTATCCGTTAAATCTTTTACTCTTTGTTGGATCTCCAGATCCATTGCACCTGCGGCTGTTCAGACAAAGCACTCTGTAGATGCAAAAACTACTTCTGCACCTGCTGATTTAACACAAGCTTCTATAGCTGGTCCTGGTATTCCATCTCTATCACCTATACAAATAGCTTTTTTTCCTTGTAACATAATATCTATCTCCTTTTTAACATTAATATTTTATTCAATTCAAAAGAAATTTCTTGGAATTTTCACCATGATTCTAAATTCTAAACTCTTAATTAATTAGAATGTTTTTGCAGTTAATGTATTGAATCCGACTTCACTAGTTGCTCCAGTTATAACCTGAATCTCAGCTTCTATTGAACCATCTTCTCTTAAACTTCCTAAGTGACCACCTGCGATAGTATCTGCTGCATTAACATGTCCAATAACTCTTTTCATTGGCGGCAAAATGATTACTTCGTTAGCATTTCCACCAGTTACAACAGCATCACCCTTTGGAGTTGAGTCTGCTAAAGATTGTGACTTTCCATCTTGTCCTGCATACTCATCTGTTACTAAAACAGTTTTAACTCCTTTAGCGGTGATTTTGTTACAGTTCATAACTAAGTCAGCATCTGGATTTCCAAAACCTTCCTCAGATATAATTACAGCATCAGCGCCAAGGTACTCTACTAGTTTAGCAACCATATTTGAAGATCTTTCTTTGTCTGCTAAATAAACATTCTCATTAGTTACTACACAGCCTAAGAAGTTATAATCCTTACCATGTCTCTCATATAAATCCTCAATAATAGGATGATTCATATGTACATACGTAGGATTCTTGTCACAAGCAGATACACAGTTACCACTTACTACAGCACCATCAAATACTTCTGTAGGATAAAGGAAAGTAGGAATTATCTTCTTACCATCAACTCCATAAACATAAGTGTCATGAAGTAATCCTTGAGTTTGAATCATATAAACATATATAACTTTTGGTAACTCTGGATATTGAGCAGCTTGTTTTAGTAATGGTAGTGTTTCAAAAGATTTAACTTCATCAGCCTCTACATTTCTTCCAGCTTCTCCAAGATAGTTTGCAGCTTTAAAGCCGATTAATCTTACAGCTTCTTCATGATCATGTTGTAAAATGCCTTCCTTTGGTTCACAAGTTATAACTAAGTTGTTTGTCTTAGAAAATGGAGTGTATTTAGCTCCCTCTCCACACATATCAACAATTCCTTCTTGGAATCCAACTATTTTACCAGTTGTAACTACTGCTGCTCCCTTTAATACATGAGTTCTGCCTGAACCAACTGTATCAACTTTACTTACAAATCCAGGAAATATACCGCCTGGACCCTCAACTTTTACTCTTGGTTCTACAACATCCTTTACCGGAATTATTCTTACTTCCTCACCTGGTCTTGCTATATCAAAATTGATGCTTTCTATTCTTTCATCCCCTGATATAACCTGCAATAACTCATCCTTATTCACATAAAGAACGCCATTGTCAACCTTTGTTTCTGAACCAAACTGAAGATCTTTAATAAATATTTTTCCAATGTCTAGACGCAAAACCTTCACCCCCTAAAATATTTAGTTATTTATTTAATTGGGAGGAATTCCTCCCATATTAAACCCTTACTTTTAAAAACGCTATTATAAAGTTTCGTAGTATGCTTTAACGAAGTCTTCTACATCATCAATAGTAGTTATTTTGTCTGGAGTTATTGTTTCAACACAAGCTCCACCATTGTATAACTTCATTGTTGGTAATCCTAATACTTTTTGGCCTATAGCAACTCTTCTTGCTCCGCCTATGTTTAAGCTTGCAAACTTTATTTTGTCTCCATATTTAGGCTCTAACTCGTGAACTGATGGCATTAATTCAATACAAACTTCACATTTATCTCCCCAAAAATCTACAAATACAGGTTTTTCACTGTTAATTACTTCTGATTCAAAGTTCTCTTTATTAAGTTCTATCATGATATTTACCTACCCTTCTAAAGTTATATTTTTATATTAATGAAGATTTTCTATATAATGCTCTGCACTAGTAGCAGCAATAGCTCCATCTGCAGCAGCAGTTATAACTTGTCTTAATAATTTTTCTCTTATATCTCCAGCAGCAAAAACTCCTGGTATATTAGTTTTCATATCAGCATCTGTAATAATATCGCCTCTGCTATTCATGTCAATTTTACCTTTGAATAATTCAGAAATTGGAAGATATCCAACAAATACGAAACATCCATTTACCTCAATATCAGAAAGTTCTCCAGTCTTAACATTCTTAACTGTTAAACTTTCAAGTATTTCTTCTCCATTAGCTGCTTCAACTACAGAATCCCATACAAATTTAATTTTCGGATTTGCAAAAGCCTTTTCTTGTAAAGACTTAGCAGCTCTTAAAGCATCTCTTCTATGAATTATTGTAACTGTTTCTCCAAACTTAGCTAAATATATAGCTTCAGTGATAGCTGAATCTCCTCCACCTACAACAGCGATATCTAAATCAGTGAAGAAATCTGCATCGCAAGTAGCACAGTAAGATATTCCTCTTCCTCTAAGTTCTAATTCATTCTTAAAGCCTCCAGCTCTAGGTGTTGCTCCAGTTGCAATTATAATAGTTTTAGCTTCATAATTACCCTTTCTGCATTTTATTGTCTTAACTTCACCCTCTAATTCTACGTCCAATACTTCATCTTTAACAAAGGTTGTTCCAAACTCCTCTGCTTGTTGTCTCATTCTTTGGCTTAAAGTTGTTCCTGTACAATTTTCTATAGAGCCAGGGTAGTTTTCTAGTTCGTCAGTTGTTGCTACCTGTCCACCATATTTAGCTCTCTCAATTATTAAAGTTTTCATTCTTGATCTTGAAGCATATAATCCTGCTGATAAACCTGCAGGTCCTCCTCCAATAATTATCGTGTCAAAGATTTCTGCCATAATAATTCTCCCTCCTACGTAATAGCATGAGCTATTAAATCTAAATCAATTACTTGAAAATCCAGTAATATTTTTTCACTCCATTTAGGAGTGTTAAAATCTCTTATAAACTTTTCAGTGGTTGCTATTGCTGATTCTATAATTTCTAAAGAGCTTAAGTCTACACCTTTTTCTACCTTCTTTGAAATACAAATGGTTTTGTATGGTGTTTCATTAGGCTTCACACTTCCCATAAGAGGGTGGGTTAAAAGTCTATTTCCCATATGTACATAATTTCGGGCTTTCTTTAACACATCCATCTGTGAGCCTACTTCTATATATTCCACCACATATTTATCTTCAAAAGATGACTTTGACATAGGATTATTAGTAACTATAAAAAGTGGTTCTATCATACTGTCCTCCTTAACAAACATAAAAGGCATAGGGTAAAGGTATACATAAAAATATACCTTTACCCTATGCCTCTGTATTTTAACCTGAGAGTTTTGCTCCTTCGGTGCTCTACGCTTTCCAGAGTTTTGTCTATTTTCGATCCTTTTGCCTGAAAGTTTCATATTTACCTGGGAAATAAATACTTGCTTCTTCGGCCGCCCATTAAGTTCAAACTCCAAATTCAGTTCATTTAAGGAGCTGTTATTAATCAATAGAACTTAACTTCCCCTATAAATTAGGAAGAAGATTTATATTCATGGACCGTCTCTCGAAAATGTCATCCAAATCTATATTTTCTTTTCTCTCTTGTAGTATATAATAGATATTTGTTAAATTCTACACAAATTTAAAAGAATTGTATTTATTTTTTCAATATTATCTATTTATTAATTATATTACGAATTTTGTATATTTTCAAATTATTATTCATAAAAATAAAAGAAGCCTTAAAATTTCTTTTAAGACTCCTTAATACACATAATTTCTAATGCTTTTCTATAAAGAATATTCCACATGCATTTTTACCTGAATGAGTACCAACTACACATCCTACGCTAGATTCAATATACTCTATATTCTTTTCTTGTAAATAATCTATAATACCGTTAAGCACGCCTCTGTTTTCCTCATCTGCTGCTGCATCAAGAACTACGGGTGTAACCTCTTCTGAAATTCCACATTTATCTAGATAGTCAAGTAAGTATCTTAAAGCTTTTTTACTTCCTCTAACCTTATCTCTAACTATCATCTCTCCATCTTCTACTGCTAAATTCAGCTTTATTCCTAAAAGTCCACCAACAAAACCTGTTGTTTTGCTAAGCCTTCCACCTTTAACAAGATTGTCAAGAGATTGGAAGTTTAATGTACTATTAACATGAGACATAGTAGCTTTAACACCTTCCACTATCTCTTCAGCACTTTTCCCTGCTTCCTTAAGCTTGCATGCTTTAAGAACTAAAAGCCCTAAACCTGCAGTAACATTTTGTGAATCTATCACATGAATTCTATCTGTCTCTAACATACCCTTTGCTATACATGCTGATTGATAAGTTCCACTCATTTTAGATGATAGATGTAATGTTACAATCTCATATCCTTCATCTATATATTGCTTAAATACTTCTGCAAATTTTACAGGAGGTATTTGACTTGTCTTAGGTAATTCAGTGCTTTTATCCATTTCACTGAAAAATGTATTTATATCTATGTCCACACCATCATAATAAGTCTTATCATTAACTGTAACCTGTAACGGTAAACATAAAACATCCAAATCCTTTAATAACGACTTTGGCAAATCGCATGTACTATCCGTTATAATCTTTATCTTATTCAATATAAGTCAACCTCCTACTTCATATGTTCGAATCCAAGCTGCCTTAATCCTTCATAAGCAATTACTGCCACAGTGTTTGAAAGATTAAGAGAACGCTCTGAAGTGTCTATCATAGGCACCTTAATAAGAGTTTCCTTATTTTCTTCTCTTATATAATCTGGTAATCCCTTTGATTCTCTCCCAAAAACTAAAAAATCTCCCTCTTTGTAGTTAGTTTCATGATAATATTTTGTAGCTTTTGTAGTACAAAAATAAAAGGTACCATCCTTATACTTTTCTCTTAGCGCTTCATAGCTCTCATGTACCTCTAAATCTAAATATGGCCAATAATCTAGCCCTGATCTCTTTACAGCTTTTTCATCCAGGCTAAAGCCCAGTGGTTTTATTAAATGCAGCTTACAGTTTGTAAGCACGCAAGTTCTTCCTATATTTCCTGTGTTTTGAGGAATCTCTGGTTGAAATAATACTATATTTAAATTCACGTCTATTGCCTCCTAGAAAACTAAGCCTTTTTAAGGCTTCATAAAGATATAATACTTCAAATTTATTTTTATGTAAAGTTTATAGCGTAATTTCTCCTTTAGCATAAAGGCTCCTCTAGTTCGTAATTACTTTTTCCCCGTGGGAGATTCCTTTATAATGAACTCTTCTATAACCCTTGCAACCCCATCTTCTTCATTGCTTAATGTTATATAATCAGCTAGTTCCTTTACTTCACTTTCTGCATTACCCATAGCTATTCCAAGACCTGCATAACGTATCATAGATATGTCATTTTCATTATCTCCTATAGCAATTATTTCATTCCTATCGATTCCGTAATAATCACATATCTTCTTTAATGCATTACCCTTAGAAGTTTCCTTTGCCATAACTTCAAAACAATTTTTTAAAGAGCTGACTATTTGAAATCTATTGAGACTAATAAACTCTGCTTTAGCTTCTTTAATTTTCTTTCCATCTAAATCAATGGCCATAGCTTTTATTATTCTTGGATTCTCTTCAATAAAAAGCTTGTTCCAGTCATTTATTACTTTAATTTTAACCTGTCTATTTTGCGGTAAAGTTTTATTAGCATTTTTATAGGATAATGAAGAATGAATTAGCTTTTCTGTGTATATAGTATCTTCGGTATAAAAATGTGGAACTATATCATACTTCCTTAGTAAGTTTAGGACTAATTCGTAATTTTCACTTCCTAAACCTTCTTCATAGATTGCTTTATCTGCATCTTTTTCTCTTATATAAGCTCCATTAGAGGCTATAATAGGGGCTTTAACCCCTATTATGTCTCCATAAAACTCAGCTGAAACAAATATTCTTCCTGTAGCAATAACCACCTTAACTCCCAGATTATGTGCTTTTTCAATGGCTTTAATAGCTCTTTCTGACACTTCTTTTTTATCATTTAACAACGTTCCATCCATATCCATGCAAATTAACTTATACTTCATTAATATCCCCCCTTGTATAGGAAACTCCTTCTCACCTTCGTTCGAATGAGTAAGTTCCTCTTATCCAAATATAAAATTTGGAGTCTCACTTAAAAGAAAAATATTTTTTCACTAAATATTTGTATCCTTTATTTACACCTTTTACATATGCTTCAACATAATCTATATATTTAGCTTTGTCAATATTATTAGAATTCACCCCTCCATAGAATTCCTTATAGACCTCTTGAGCTAATTCTTTCATTCTTTTTCTTAACTCTTCATCTCTAATTCTATTAGTAAATTCTAAATCTCCTTCATTATCCATTTTTTCTATACCAATAGTTTTAAGTCTTCTTAACGAATATATATATATAGGTATAATGCTCCTGCTTTGTGTTACTCTTTTTCTCCTTATATAAAAACAGCCTATTAAACTCATAACTGCAACAATAACTCCTATAATCATCACTGCCAATATATATGCTATCTTCAAAACTGTCTTTAACGTTTCATGTTCTTTTTTATCGTCTTCAATTACTTTCTCTGGCTTAGGAATATTATCCTTTTCTGCTTCTGGAGTATCCACTTCTTCTGGCTCTTGCTCTTCTTGTGATATAACTTCTTCATTTGGAGTAGCTACTGCATCAGATACAGCCCATAAATCTCTATAGGGATTAACTAAAATCTCTGTCCATGCATGAGCTTCCTCATTGGTAACAACATATTCACCATCTGGATTTTTATTTTCCTGCATTTTAAAACCCTCTGAATATCTAGTTGGTACTCCGGCAATTCTGCACATAATTGCATTGGCAGATGCAAAATAGGTACAATAGCCTTCCCTTTCTTTCATTAAAAAGTTAGTTACAAAGTCTGCCTCTTCATTAACCCTTTTTACATTAGTAGTATACTTATAGTTTTCCTTCAAATAATTTCTTATAGCCAAAGCTTTATCATGACTTGAAAGACTTTCTATTGTTGTTCCTCGACTCGAAGCTTCCTCACTCAATATGTTTACTACCAAATTATATACCTCTTCACTTACAGTTTCAGGAACCTGCATATAATTTATATAAGTCCACTTAAATTTATTATATTTCTGTAGTTCATCAGCATTAGTAGTATCCACCAACGAATCTAAGTAATCATAATAATCTAAATCTGTCTGTCCATAATGTCTTAACGGTAGTGAATAGTCCTCAAAGTTACTATATTTCATATACTCTTCATTTTCTATTCCACCAAGATAATTATCATAATCACCATAAGAAATAAACTTAACAATATATGGATCTCTGATGTATTTAGTAGACATAAAAGTAGGAATATCATTATAGTATATTCGCTCCTCTACCTCCTCAATTTTCATAGCTCCGTTAGGAGTAAAGCACGAACTACTTTTAAAGTTTCTCTCTGGAGTAATAACTACGCTATTCTCTACAGCCTTTATATCAGTGTAACCCTCATAGCTACTTAAAGCTTCAAATAAATAGCTTATTCCACCTTCATATTTGTAATTATTTTCCATTTGTTGTACTATCTTTTCATTAGACGCTGTCCAAGTACTTCCAGAATAATTATCCTTCACCCTAGCTTTAAGATAGTAAGGTTTATCAGCTTTCACTGTAAATACCTTTCTTTTATTTATGGATATAGGTCCTCCAAGACTTGTATTAGAATTACTATAACCACTTTGTCTCATTGTAAATCTATCCTTTACTGCATTATTAATATAATCATTTTCTGTAAGTTCAGGTTCAGCAAATTGATTTCTAAAACTTGTAATTATTCCATCAATGGTTTTACCTTTAAAATCCTGGGGTAAAACTCTTACAATTAAAGGTAAAGCTATGGTTAACGAAATTATAGTAACAACCACTGTTTTACTGCTAATATTAATTTTAAGTTCTCTTCCCGCATACTCTCTGCAGCGTTTCACATACTCACTTATTCCAAAACTTGCCACAAAAACAGCCACAAAATAAATCATATTTGCTGTTACATTTCCATAAAAAATCAGATACCAGAACCCAATATAAACGCTACTCGAAAATAGTATAGGAAACTTGCTCCACTTTCTTGTTATCCACGTACTAATGGATACAATAAGTGGTATTATAATCGCAAAAATATGTTTAAAGGCCTCAAACCCAATTTCTTTCTTAGCGAGTGCTGCCTCATTTATCCTTAATATATTTTCATATACTATGTTAATTTCACTAATGATAAACTCCCCAGATGTTTTATAAACAGCTATAGCAAATACTAGAATAACTACACCAAGAAAAATAAATTTTCTTTTCTTCCCCTTTAATATTTCAGAAAAGAAAAGATATAAAAGTATGCCACCTACTACTAGTAGCGCCATAAATAAATAGCCAAAGTCTGTTATTTTAAAGGAATCTTTTAAAAGCTTAATTACAACTATTAAGTTGATTATAACTAAAAATATATTTAGAACTTTCTCTTTTTTAATTTCCATATAATCACCTAATTCCTTCTATATTATAACAACTTACACCTTGCTTTTTAGCTTCTGCAATGATTTCCCCTTCATCTCCGAAGACTTTATTTAAATAAAACAAATTCATCTCATACTTTTCTCTTTTTAGTGTTACTAGATAATCCATATTTTCTTTAGTTATATTACAACTAACCATAACTACTGCACTCTTCTTATTTATGTCGCAGAGGTACTTTTTCATAAATGCAGATAAATCTCCACTACCACCGTTAAATGTAGTTACCATATGTTCCCTTAAAAGCTCATAACTTCCTTCTCCGATAATGTCAAAGGCTCTTACGTTATCATTAATAATAATAGCTTGACAGTTTCCTTTTCTCTTCACTATATAATTAACTAAGGAGAGAAAGAATTCTACAAGATTTTCCTCCTTCTCCCCGCCCTTATCAAAGGTAAACCCATCCATCCTAAGATCAAGAAATATATGAATCCTTGGACTTTCACTGCTGTCATACTCCTTTACAAAAAGCTTTCCATGCTTAGCCGTTATCTTCCAGTTTATTCTTTTATAGCTGTCTCCTCTTCTATACTCTCTAATATTCCTAATGGTTTCAGCACTTTCAGGCCCTTTGTTATATGGCTTTATGTTTTTAATATTGTACTCCCTTAAATTAGCACCATTAATTCTTACACTATTTAATTCATAGGTCTTTGGATAGACCTTTATAAACTTCTTATGCTTATAAGGTTTTTTATAAGTAAAAATTCCAAAAACATCACTTGTACTACAGCTTGTTTCTCCCAACCCATATTGACCACGAATACCAATATTAATCTCCTTATTTAAAAACTTCTGAGAACCAATACCAATAGTTGTAATGTCTCCTCGATGCCTTTGCATAACTTTCTCTACTAAAGAATTTTTCACCTCTAAATAAGGAACTGGAAATATAGAATTATTATAAACTTTGATCACTATCTTATTATTATCTCCTGTTACCATCTCATATTTATCACTATCTATTTTTACTTTTAATCCTCTCCCTAAAATATATGTAGATACTCCCATTAAAATAAGCATTAAAAACAAAGCATAAAATATGGAGTATGGTAAATTCCCACCTGAAAATAAAGCATAGCCAAAGGATGCTATAACTAGTACTAAAAATGTTTTCTTAACCCTAATCATTTACCCACACCTTTGGAACCATAATCATATTCAAAATATCATCTAGAATTCCATCTGCCGTAACTCCCCTTGCCACCGCACTATTAGTTAAAATTATTCTATGATTAAGTACTAGCTTTGCATTATCCTTTATATCCTCTGGAATGACATAATCTCTTCCCGCAATTAAAGCTGTAGCCTGTGAAATCCTTAAAAGAGCTAAAGATGCCCTTGTACTTCCTCCTAGAAATATATCTCTATGATTTCTAGTTGCATCTATAATTTTCACTATAAATTTATTAATATCATCTTTTACATTAATTTCTTTAACAGCTTGTTGAAGCTTTTCCAAGTCAGCCTTCGTTGCTACTGCTTTTAGTGAATCAAGAGGATTCTCTCTTCTATATAATCTTAAAATTTCAGCTTCATCTCTATTGTTTGGATATCCTAAATGGACCTTTATCATAAACCTGTCTAATTGAGCTTCTGGTAGTGAAAATGTTCCTTCATATTCAATTGGATTTTCTGTAGCCATTATAAAAAATGGCTTATCTAATCCATATGTAACTCCACCTTCTGAAACCTGCATCTCTTCCATTACTTCTAAAAGGGCTGATTGAGTCTTAGGTGAAGTTCTATTAATTTCATCTGCCAGAACAATATTGGAGAATATTGGTCCCTTATTAAAAGTAAATTCACCTGTAGCTGAATTATAAATAGATATTCCTGTAATATCAGATGGTAATAAATCTGGTGTAAATTGAATCCTGCTATAGCTTAAATTAAAACTTTCCTTTATAGCTTTAATTAATGTAGTTTTTCCGACTCCAGGTACGTCTTCAATCAGAATATGACCGCCTGCAATCATTCCCTTCATTATCTCATATACATTTTCACGTTTACCTATTATAACATTTCCTACATTATCAATAATTTTCTCTATTATTTCTACATTTTTGTCCATGTTAATATCCTCCTTCATCTTCTTTCCCTACTATATTAATTAATTTCGCCACAAATTAATTTACTCCTCCAAATTTTGGATAAAAAAAGTATTGCATAGCTATAATTATATACAATTACAGGAATACAATACAATATTTACACTATTAATCTTTTCCAATCCTTACTATAGTGTTTTTCCCAGCATACACACTTTCAGTAACTAAAATCTTTTCAACTATTTTTCCTCCATCGTATTTTACTCTATAAGTATTAATTACATAGCCACTTTTCCCTTCTTGCTCCACTCTTACTGTTCCTTCACCTAAGCTATAATCATAAATAATCTCCTTCTTAGGCTTAATTTCTTTAGCGATTTCATTTCTAACCTGATATATATGGTCCTTTGCTTCACTGTTAGAATATATATTAAATGTTATAGTTTTATTTTCCACCACAGCCTCAACCAAAACAGGATACTTAAAGGTATTTACAAATTTAAAATCCGATACTCCATATGCAATCATTGCATCTTGGCCTCTAGGCACATAATTAATAACCTTGCTATGATTTCTTCTTTCTGTAATGGATAGGCTCGTCTTTAATATAGCATTATATAAAGTAGATGAAACTTGACATACACCTCCTCCAACTTCGTCCACATAGACACCATTTTTAATAACCTTAGCATAGTTATATCCCTTTCCACTAGTTGCTGCTCCAACCACTTTATTAAAACTAAACTCCTCTCCAGGCATAAATACTCTATTATTGATATAAGCAGCTGCAATTTCAATATTTCTTGACCTGCCAAAGCCTGAAGCTGAAAACTCTGTGCTATAGCTAGAAATTAGTGTATCTATAGGTTTTAAATCACTATCATAAATTTTGGGTTCTTCCTTTTTAAATACCACATTAACAATTATATCTTCCCCATCCCTGTTATCTTCAATTTCTTCTTTAATATTGCGTTTAAGCTCTGCTTCATCTACACTTCTTCCAACTTCATGAGGTGTTATTGTAAAACCATTCCAATCATGTTCAATTAGTGCGTTAATAGGAGTCATATTTTGTTCCTTCTTTATCTTTTTTAACAACATCGAAAATGCTTCTTCATCAAATGTTATTGAGGCTTTAAAATTCCGCTCAATCCCTTCAGCTATATATTCATATTTAGCTATAATCTTATCCTTCTTTCCGTAGCTTAAAGCTAAATCTACAATCTCTTCTATATTTTCTCTTATATTTAGTTCTTCAAAGGAGGTCTCATAAACCTCTTCATCAACATATATTAATATTTTTCTATCCTTGTTAATCAAAACAGTATTATCTGTAACCTTCTTAACAGCTCTATCTTTATTTAGCAAAGACACATCTATTTCATTTATGCTGATTCCCCTATAAATAAGTTCATTATGCTCTCGTACAACAATATGTATTTTCACTACTATAAAAATCCCTATAATTAAAAGTATACTTGTCAAGATGGTAGTTGCTATAATAAATTTTTTCTTCAAAACCCTCACCTCCATATGTAAATATATGAGGGAGTTGTCCATTTTATAATTAATAATTACAATTGTGCTTAAAAAATAAAAAAATGAGTAATTCCTTCACTGAATTACTCATTTAAAATTCTTTTAGTTAC
>DALZNT010000020.1:0-45560 GCA_032005505.1 Clostridium sp.
AAGATGATTTCTATATTGAATAGGAGTCATCTTTTTTAATCCCCATTGATATCTGTGATAATTGTAATATTCTATGTAGTCATCTACCTTTTCAATAACTTCTTCAAGAGTTTTACAACTCTTAAGATCTACCTCATCTTTCATGTGACCGGTCTATAGGTACCATTTAAAATTCCCATGCTTCAATTTTACCTTTTCTTTTCACAAAACCTGTTTCTCTCGCTATTGCTTCAAGCTCATCTTTTGAAAAACATAGTTTAAGTTCATCTGCAAAACGCTTTATATCTTTATCTAATTTTAAGTTTTCTTTTCTCATTATTCTTTAAATGGATATCATCTGCTACTAATGTTTGATGGATTAGCTGATGATTTAATTAAAGGTAAGCTACAATTAGTAAATGTAGATACTTCTAGACAAGTAGTAAGATTTATTGGACCAGTGAATAATGGAAAAAAGAGGTTAACCTTTTAAGTTCTTAGGTAAAGTGTATATTTTTTTAAGCATAAGGTATAACAATAAGCTAAAAAACTTAGATCAGCATTCCAATATATTAAAATTGGTGAGCTGAATCTAAGTTCATGAATAATTCAGGGATATATTTAAATATGGAACTATATTACTTAACGTGGAATTTGTCGGTTTTGTTGGCTGCACCCCTATAAGTTATAATTAATTCTTTTCTGCTATTGCTATAAAACTAAGTGCAACACCCACTATAAGTCCAGATAAAATATATGAAAATGGTTCTGGTAAGTCAATAAAGGCAAAAATAAATGTAGACATAATCATAGAAAAAAAATAAAATAGAGGTTTGTAAGATTTTTCAATTTTAAGCTTTGAATCTATTTTTGTTATTAAAAAATATTTTTTATCTATTTTCATCAATAGTATATAAGTAACTGAAAAAGTTAATAACATTGGTAAAACTTTAAGAAATCCATTCATTTTTTTCAACTCCTTCCGAGCTAATCCAGCAATATAATAAACATTTTTTGCAATATATAGTTTCTAATAAAGTTCTTGCATTTTACACCTAATAATTAAAAACCAAAATAAATATAATTATTTTCCAAATATGTTATTATTCTTATATGTATATTATGTTTTTTATGCTATAAATGTATTATGAATATACTTAAGAGAGGAGATATTGGTCATGAAAAAGCCAAAACTAACTACTATTTGTTCTTTAGTTATTACTATTTTTTTATTGTCATCATTTATATTCATACATGCAGATCCAGTAAGGGTTGCAAGACGTTACATTTTGTGTCATGACTTTGTTTCTACGTTAAAAGAAACTGCAGAGTTGGAATATACTTCCGATGATAAAAGAAACGTAGCAATTCGCATATCATCGGATGATAATTCCGTTTCAGGAATGCATTTATATAAAACCAAATTAGGATTATGGTTCATAATACCAAATAGCGTATATTCCTGGTAAAGCTTAATCAAACTATAGCCTATAATTTTTATGGTTGATTTATTTCATCAATTGAATTATTGTATTTCTTTAATTTTTGAACACAAGATATTACAAAAACTGCAAATGCAGTGATAATTCCAATTTTAAAGAATAACCAAGCAACTGGCATTAAGAAGAATGGATCCAGTAAAGTTCTATAATATATAATGTTATAAGAAACTATGCATATAACACTTACAACAATTGAAATTAAAGATATTAAATATTTTTTCATCTTTTAATCTACCTACTTTAGTTTTAAAATTCCCCTTTGAAATATATTAGGGTTTCTCTATAAATTCAAACAATTCATCAACTGTAACATCAAATACTTTTGCTATATCCATAGCTAGTTTTAAAGATGGATTATATCTACCATTCTCTAGATGGACGATAGTCTCACGTCTTACTCCTACTAATTCAGCTAATTCATTTTGCTTCATTAAAGCTTTTTCTCTGTATTCTTTTATCTTTGTCTTTAGGATAAGCAACTTACTTAAATCCCCTTTCTCTCGTAATAGCTAAATAAAATTGCTCTCAATATTGTGATTCCTGCTAGAATTATTATTATCGTAAACAATATGATATCTCTATTTACGGGTACTTCTCTTAAACTATAAGGTGTGCAAATAAATATAATTGACATCATAAGAATACTTTTAATAACATCCATGCAAATCTTATCTGTTTTTCCTAATATTTTCTCTGCTAATTCATCAATAGCATCTTTTTTTCTAAAAAGTGTCAATCCAAATAAAATATATAGTATCCATAAAACCGTTGACATACTTTTAGAATATTGACTAGCAATACCCATTACCAACATAAATAACATAGGTATTGTATCTAGTACCAATTGCATTTTCACACTTATTTTTCTCTTCTTCATAATATGCTCACCCTTTCATGTTATAAATATATAACTCTCTATGTTATAAATATATAACATATCCCATTCTATGTCAATATTTTCAAGTAATATATTTACTATTTTCCCAGTTTACTTTTTAGTTCAAAACCCAAACCCCGTACTATTCAATTTCCAAAGAACATATTCTACTCTCTAATTCGCAATATAATAATTACGAAAACGAATTTAAAAATCAAATTGATTTAAATATCGTATCATCGAAAATGGATGTTACGATATTTTTTATTTCACAATTACCTATTTGCAAGATGATGGTTATTTTGTAATAAAAGCAAGTTAATGGTATGATATTAATATATAAAGTGATGAATAGTTGTTTTAAATTGTTAGCGAATATTATTTATAATTCTCATGAGGAGGAATTCAATGAAATTTTTAAATCCCGTAATAGTTGTTTCTAATCTGGAAAAGTCAAAGTTGTTTTATTCTGAAGTCCTTGGTTTAAAAGTTGTTGTAGATTTTGGAGCAAATGTAACTTTAACAGACGGCATTGCATTACAGACAAAAGATTCTTGGTCTACTTTTATTCATAAACAAGATAGTGAAATTATTTTCGGAGGAAATGAATCAGAGCTATATTTTGAAGAGGATGATTTTGATAGCTTTATAGAAAAACTTAACGGTATTGCAGACATTAATTATGTACATCCCATCATAGAACATGGCTGGGGGCAGCGAGTTATCCGTTTCTATGACCCCGATAAGCACATTATTGAAGTTGGAGAAAATATGATTATGGTTGTTAGACGCTTCCTAAACAGTGGCCTATCAATTGAAGAAACTGCTATTAGAATGGATGTACCCGTTGATTATGTGAAAGATTGCTTAAAGTAGAGTATCAGTAGGCATAATTGTAAAAGAGATGACTGTAATTATTACAAAAAATATGGTGATTAGAGGTTAAATCAAATTAGATAGATATATGTGTAAATAAATTTTTATGCAAGGGGGTATACAATGGATATGATTTATACTGGTAGATATAATTTAAACGTTAATTGTTGTGGAAAAGGAATGCCAACTGTGATATTTGAATCTGGTCTAGGTGACGACAGTGAAGTTTGGACGTTAGTACAGCCAGAAATTTCAAAAGATACAAGAACATTTTCTTATGATAGAGCCGGTCTCGGAAATAGTGATATAGGTGATTTGCCAAGAACCAGTTTAGACCAAGTTCACGAGCTACATACTATTCTAAATAAAGCAAAGATTAAAGCCCCTTATATTATAGTTGCGCATTCAATTGGAGGCTATAATGCAAGGTTATTTGCAGGTACATACCCTAAAGAAGTAACTGGTATTATATTTGTTGATTGTTCACATGAAAATCAATTTGAAGACAGGCTGAAACGTTCTTCTTCAAAAGAAATAGAAATCGCAAAAATCCAATTGATTGGAGAAGAGCAAACTTTTGATAAATTACTAATTAGTGCAAACCAAGTAAAAGAAATACGAAAAAAGGATGCATTAAGGAATATTCCAATAGTTATTCTTACCGCTGACCATAAAGGTGAAAGATCTTCTACCATTACAGAAGAAACCTGGTTAAACTATCAAAATGACTTAGTATCATTATCAGATTATAGTAAACACATTATCGTGGAGGATAGTAGTCATTATATACAGAAAGATAAGCCCCAGATAGTAATTGATGAAATAAAAGGTATAGTTAATGGAATAAGTAAATAGATTCAGCATTAGATTATAAATCTGTAGTTGCCTGTAATATGCAGACCTCGCCTAAAAAGATGACTGTTCAAGCTGCAGAGTTAACGCAGCAGGAACAAAATATCCTAAGTTTACTTTCTCATAATAACGAAAGTATGGTTTATGAAGAAGAAATTCCACTAGCTATTCAGATAATGTCAACTTCAAGTGAAATCTCTTCCTTTGGTTCCGAGTACTTTAACGATACTGATAAATTTAAAGACTATGACAAGGTTATTGCTGTCACTGTAACCTTCTCTGAGGAAAATTTAAAATAATTTCTTATAAAAAAGAGAAGTCAGTAAAGCCACACAGACTTTACTGACTTCTCATCTATATAAACACCGGGTTTTTACACCCAATGGAACTTTCATATATACCATCTATAATATATATATTCACCCATTGGATTTGTTGTAAAATGCCCTGTTTAAACAACCTAGAGGAGCTTTATTTTCCCTTAGGTTATTTTCGTTTTAATTACCTTGAAAATTTACTGCCTCTATATTCATATTACTCAGCTTATAGATTATAGAACTACAGTGAGAAATTATTTTCGTCTTTTTCGATTTCATCCATAGCTTCTTCATCATAATCGTCTTCTTCGATTTTATCCATAGCTTCTTCATCATAATCGTTATCCTCATAATCTCTTCCGTGTTTTCTCTTTACAGCAAGGATTATAAGGGTTATGCCTCCAAATAGAACTAATGCTACCACGATTAATATCATCTTCACAGAAGCGTTAAGCATTGGGTTAGACATTACTCCATCTCTTGGTTTTTCTCTAACCTCTTTAAAATTTATGCTGTCTACAGTATTTTTTAATACTTCCAGCTTCTCTGCTGGCAGCTCTCCTGTATAACTATGCATAGTAATATTAATCGCTTGTCCATTTATTATTGTGTAATACTGCTTGCCATAAACCTTACCTGAAGCACTTTCCTGATACAAGTCAAAAACTATAAATTGAGCCTGATTCTGTTTATAAGTTTCATAGCCAGTATATGTTATCCCTGATTCTTCTGTTGAACCACTAGAAAGTTGTTTTCCTAAGGTATCAAGCTCTGATTCTGAAAATAAGTTGAAGTCAAATATATCCTGACTGCCTTCATACTCTGCCAAAGTTAAAACTATCTCATACTCTGGAGGTATCATAACTGCATTAAGATATATGTTTCCCTTCTTGAAAACATTCTCTAGTTCTTTCTTTGATGACCCAATAAGCTCCAAATTCTCGTCGAATTCGTCCACAATCCTACCAAAGACAATAAATTCATCAGATATATCAATGGTCATTTCCGCTTCCTTTACCTCATATGATTTATCCTCTGCAAACACTTGAACTGTGGTTCCAAACATCATCATTAAACATAGGAACCCTATTAATAATTTTTTTCTCATCTCTTTTCCCCCTAGAAATTTTTTTGTTTAACTTAGATTTTTTATTTCTTCTATCTACTTATTTTCTACCTATATTTTTTCATTTTCTTCTAGATTCTTCTTTTCCTACTTAATATCTTTCAACTTTCTTTTGGCTTCTTCTTTTTTACTTATAACTTTTTCTTTTCTACTTATAATAAACATTATATACTAAAACATTTTACAAATAAAGTAATTTGTTTGTTTGTTACAATAAACTGATACTTTGTAATTATATCACATTTATAGAGATTTTAAATTTATTATATTCTCACTATTTTTTCAAATAATAAAAAAATATCCAGGGTCTATGCTATACTATAAATGTCATATACTATATTATTTTAGGAGAATAACTATGGATAATAAGCTAAAAATAACTAGCCCAAAATATCAACAAATTGCTGCAGATATTGCTTCAAAAATAGCTGAGGGTCAATATCAAGTTGGTGAAAAAATCTATGCCCGCTCTTCCATTGCTAGTCAATATGGGGTTTCTTCCGAAACTGCAAGACGTGCTATCTGTGTTTTGTCTGATTTAGATATTGTATCTTCAAATCCTGGCAGTGGTGTAATTATTACATCCTCTGACAATGCCCTTAAGTTCATAAAGCAATACACTGATATTCAAACGGTTAATAATCTAAAGCAGAGCATTATTGACAGTGTTGAGAGACAAAGGAAGGAACTTGAATATTTTAATGGATGTCTATCAAATTTAATTGATAAAACCGATAGATTCCGATCCACTAATCCCTTTGTACCCTTTGAAATCACCATTAATGAGGAATGTCCATATTTAAATAAATCTATTTCCGAGGTGAATTTCTGGCACCACACCTCTGCAACTATAATTGGAATCAAGAGAAATGATACCCTGTTAATTTCCCCTGGTCCCTATGCCACCTTTAGAGAAAGCGATGTGTTTTATTTCTTAGGCGGTGAGGACTGTCTAGAGACGGTTAAACGCTTCTTATATCCAGATAATAAATAAATTATTGTTACTTAAAAAGTTAGAAATACAATTTCGTATTTCTGACTTTCTTTTTTTACTTTCACCACTGGAAATTTATTAAAAACCATTTCATTTTTCGTTTTTCTCCGTTTTTGTAAATTTATTACTTTTAAAAGTGACAACTTAGTGTTATAATTAAATTGTCACTACCGACAACTTGATATTAAAGTCAAATTGTCGCTTTAGTTAAAAGGAGGTTTTACATGTGATAAAATTTGAAAATATATCTAAGAAATACAAAGATGATTACGTTCTTTCCAATATCTCCTTTGAGATAAATGAAGGACAACTTGTAGCTTTTATTGGTGCTAGTGGATGTGGTAAGACTACTACATTAAAAATGATTAACCGTTTAATTAAACCTACATCTGGTGAAATTTATATAGATGGTGAAGATATAAGTACAAAAGACGTCATTGAACTAAGAAGAACCATGGGCTATGTAATTCAGCAAACAGGTCTCTTCCCTCACATGACCATCAGAGATAACATAGAGATCATTCCAAAGGTTCAGCATAAGGACTCTGAGGCTATAAAGGCCCGTACCTATGAATTAATGGATATGGTTGGACTTAACCCCGAGGACTATTTAGACAGATATCCTACGGAACTAAGCGGTGGACAACAACAGAGAGTTGGAGTTGCCAGAGCCTTTGCCACTGATCCAAAAATTATATTAATGGATGAGCCCTTCTCAGCCCTAGATCCTATTACTAGGACAGGTCTTCAGGATGAACTTTTAAACCTTCAGTCTAAATTAAATAAGACCATAGTTTTCGTTACACACGACATGAGCGAGGCCATAAAAATTGCAGATATGATATGCATCATGGACGGTGGCTCAATAATCCAATATGATACTCCAGAAAATATTCTTAAAAATCCTATAAATGATTTTGTAGCAGAATTCGTTGGTAAAAATAGAATCTGGACCTCTCCTGAATTTATCAAAGCAGAGGATATCATGATTGAAAACCCGGTAACCTGCAATAGAAATTTGTCTCTCTTTAAATGCACGGAAGCTATGAGATTTTCTAAAGTGGACAGCCTTATGATAGTTGATAATAAAACTAAACATCTAGAGGGCATCATTACTGCAAAGAAAATCCAAAGTATTTCTGATAAATCCATTTTGGTCAATACAGTTATGAAAAAAGACTTTTCATATATTAAACCCCAGGATAACATCATTAATATTTTAAAACTTGTGGACGATAACGACATATCTAACATCCCCGTTCTTAACGATGATGGAATTCTTGTTGGACTTATAACTAAAAGTAGTCTAGTTACTACTCTTAGTCAGCAATTTCTTGAAAGTGAGGTGATCTAGATGAATTTTATAAACTTTGTGATGGATTTTATAAACTATGTGGCTTCTAACTGGGACCAGATTCTTTCCCTTCTTCTTGAACACATTCAGTTAACATTTTTATCTGTTGGTTGTGCAATTTTAGTTGGTGTTCCCCTTGGAATTCTCATCTGCTACGTTAAAAAACTTAATAAACCTATCCTTGGTATTGCCAACGTAATTCAGGCTATCCCAAGCATGGCTCTTCTTGGCTTTGCAATCCCAATCCTGGGAATTGGTACTGTTCCTGCTGTTGCAGCGGTAATCCTTTATAGTTTATTACCTATCATTAAAAATACCTATACAGGAATTAGTAATATAAACCCACAGACCATTGAGTCTGCTAAAGGTATTGGTCTTACAAAATTTCAGATTTTAACTAAGATTCAAATTCCACTTGCTCTTCCTGTTATCATGGCAGGGGTCAGAATTTCATCAGTTACAGCGGTTGGACTTATGACTATTGCTGCCTTTATCGGTTCTGGTGGTCTTGGTTTCCTAGTATTCTCAGGTATCAGAACCATGAATACTATGCAAATCCTAGCTGGTGCAATCCCTGCTTGTTTATTAGCTCTTACCGTTGATTATGTTGTGGCTAATATTGAAAAACTGGTTACTCCAATAAGCCTTCAAAATGTTAAAAATGTTTCTAAAGAATCTGTACTAAATGCTAGAAGAAAACAAAAACTTGTAGTTGGTGTAGCATTCCTTTCCGTAGTTTGTTTAATGACAACCACCATACTTGGAAATATGAATACTGCGGAAAAAACAATCTCCATTGGTTCAAAAGACTATACGGAGCAAGAAATAGTTTCAAACATGATTGCAGATTTAATTGAGGATAGAACTGACATTGAAGTTCAGCGTAATCTTGCCCTTGGTGGAACTCAAGTCTGCTTCTCTGCCTTAAAATCTGGAGATATAGACATGTATGTTGAATATACTGGTACTGCCTATGGTGATACCTTGAAATATCCACCTATCAGCGATATGGAGGAAGTTTATAACACTGTAAAGACTGATTTTAAAGAGCAGTTCGACCTAGAGGTTCTACCTCAAATGGGCTTCAACAATACTTATACCTTAAGTGTTACTAGAGAAACTGCCGCTAAATATAACCTTAAAACCATTAGTGATTTAGCTAAAGTCGGAAATCAATTAATTTCTGGTACACAACTAGAATTCATAAATCGTCCCGATGGTCTTTCTGCAATAGAAAATACCTACAACTTCAAATTCAAGGATTCTATTGGAATTGATGGTTCTGCTGCATACACTGCCCTAGTCAATGGTGATACAGACGTAGTAAGCGCCTTCTCCACTGATGGACTTTTAAAGAAACTTGATTTACTAGTTTTAGAAGATGATAAAAAAGCCTTCCCACCATACTATGCAATCCCTGTAATTCGTGGTGAAGTCCTTGAAAAGTATCCTGAAATATCACCTATCTTAAACGAACTTGGCCCTCTACTAACCGATGAAGTTATGGTTGAACTTAACTATCGTGTAGACGAGCTTCAAGAAAAGCCTGAAAATGTAGCTAAGGATTTCCTTAGTTCTAAAGGTTTAATTTAAATATTATTGTTCCACCCTAGATTTTTATATGAGAAAAGGTGTTTGTAACCATACTTCTGCTATGGATACAAACACCTTTTTACTTTTATATTTTCCCTTTATAATCTTATCTATAGGCAGTTTTCAATGCCTTTAGCAGCACTTTAGGGTCCTTTTTATATTTGGTTACTGGTGAAATTTTCTTATTCTTCACGCCCATTAATTCATAGACAGCAATCCTAGCTGCACGAACGGAGTACTCCTCAGTAAATACCATATCCTCAGGAATCTCTACAAATCTACTAATCATTGCAAAGTTAGTAGAGCCCTCTGGAACTACCTTTGGTCTATCCTTCATTTTACGTGGCTGGAATTGAGCATCGATATATGGCATCATGCATGGAATCACGTTTACTATAGTTTCCATGATTTCCGCCTGCTTATCCCCTATATGTAGATGATGAAGAAGTTCTATTAGAATTTCCTCTCCAGTACATTCTCTCATTGGCTTATTTATATAGTCACCAAGTCTATCTGTATAAAGTCCATAGCCCCAGAAAATTGTGGTGTCCATAGGCTGATTTTTGAAGTGTGGCTGTGCAGCAACAACTATGCTCATAAGCCAGTTAGAATCCTTAAAGGTCATTAAGGCTCCACTTCCAGGAATATTTCCAGAGTACTGTTCTATTAATTTTAGAAGCATATTTCCCTTACAAGTTACAGTGAAGCTCTCCCAGTTTGTTTCTTCTGGATGAGCAAAGAATGGGGCTGGATTTCCAAGGCCAGGTTTCTTAGCTGCAACTTTTCTCCAAAGCTCTGCAGACATTGGATTTTGAGGTTCATATGCAGGTGCGCTGTGCATATCTCCTAAGGTTGCATTGTCAGTCATACAGCCATTAGTCATAATGCAAACATCCTCTGGGTCAAGCTCAATAACTCTCATTCCATCCTCATCTTTTATATGAATTCCTGTAGCTGTTATACCCTCACCCTCCTTGAAATCTATATCGGTTACGGTGGCATTTATGCTAAAGTCCACGCCATGGTCCTCCAAATATTTCTTGATTGGCAGGATAACGGATTCATATTGATTATATGGTGTACGAGTTACTCCCTCAAGAGTCTGAATTCTAGAGAACTCAAAAATCATACGCTCCATATATCTCTTAAACTCAAATAAACTAGACCACTTTTGGAAAGCAAAGGTAGTCTGCCACATATACCAGAAATTAGTTTCGAAGAAATGCGGCGTATCTTTAAACCAATCCTCAATTGTCAAATTATCAAGACATCTCTCCGGAGTCATTATAAGCTTTCCAAGTGCCAATCTATCAGCAGTGTTAAAGCCCATAGAGGAAACATCTTGAATAGCTCCATTTTTATCAATAAGTCTAACCTGGGCATGGGTTGGGTGCAAATGGTCAAAGTTCAAAATTTCCTCAGTAACACTCATGCCAGGCATATCTATGGAAGGTATATCTGAAAACAGCTCCCAGAAGTTCTCACAAGTTTCCTCATTTAGCATTTTACCTACACGAACTACAAAGCCCTCAGCAGGATCTCCAGCACCATCATTACTTCCGCCAAGAATTTTTAGCCCCTCTATAATATGAATATTTACTCCCTTAAAGTCACAATCTCTTATTAGATATGCAGCCCCAGCTAAAGACCCTAGACCACCACCAACAAAATAAACCTGGCCATTTCTATGATCTATATAAGGTACACTTTTATCTTCCTTACAGCAGCACTTCTTACCTTTTTTACAAGCACTATACAAAGCCGCAGCCCCAACTATAGCACCCATGGCAATCAGCGGCTTACAACTCATTCTTTCGTCATAATCCTTTGAATTTCTAAACACAATATTCACCTCTTGATTTTTTTTATTTTATATTATTATAGTTTTTGCTACAAGAGAGAAATTATGCTTTTTAATTTTAAATTTAAAATTTTAATTTTCTTCCTATAATACTAACTATCTACAGCTATACCATATTCTCAAATATCCTGTAAAAATTTATTATTCCATATCCTAGTTGAGGGTTTGGGTATACATCTCCTCTTCTGGTGATAGTTCCTCTTCTTAAAAAAGTTTTTATACTTTGGGTATACATAAATGGGTAATTTCCATTTACGATTCCCCACTCAAATAGTAAAACACAGGCTCCTGCCCCTACTGCAGCAGATAAACTAGTACCATTTATCACTTGTATAGTATTATTTAACCCCACTGTCATGGTATTTACTCCCCCTGCTGCAAAATCAATCTTAACTATATATTCCTGCCTAAAACCTACTCCAGAATATGCTAACAAATTAAAATTATTCTGATTGTAGGCTGCTACTGTAATAACAAAATCCGAATCTGCTGGAATAGTAACCGTTCCATAAGGGTCGCTTGGTGTAAATCTCGTTCCTGGGGCAATCAATTCTTGCTGAAACATCCAAGCATTATAATTAGCCATTCTTCCTCTTCTCAGCCTTAATCTTACTCTCCATATTCCTGGACTGATATCTACAAAATATATTCTTATTAATTCATCACCCGAATAGCTCTCCGGTAAATCATACAAAACATTAACGATAGTTTTTTCAAATGTAAATGAAACTCTGTTAGTAATACTTATAACTGCTTGGATAAATCCAGTAGATTGGCCCGATGGGGATATTAAATTTATATCAATAATATTTGGTAAATCCACCCATATTCCTATATAAAAGGCCCTTTGCTCTTCTGATATTAATACTTCTATAACTTGTTCATCCCCTAGATTCTCAATGATCCCGGAAACATGTCCATCGCCTATTCCTTCATTGCCTGAACCTGTAACTAGAACTATTCCTACATTACTTGATACTGATTCAATATAATCATCTAAAATATGCTGTCCCCTATGATTTCCACTTGTTGATCCTAAGGGCAGCAATATAACTAGAGGCTTCTTTTCCCTAAGTAGATATACATTCAAATACCTTAATGCAGCAAAAATCACCGGAGAATTATATACTTTTACATCATCCTCAATACCATTTAATTTCTTAAATGCAAGTGCTTGTGCTAATTTGACTATAACAAATTCACAATTCGGTGCCACACCCTTAATACTTGGATTTTTTCCAGTAGCACCCACTATACCTGCCATGTTAGTCCCATGACCATCTTCATCTATGCTCGGTACAATATCATAGGGGTTTCCCCCTGACTTATATTGAGCTATAGCACTATTTATCTGTTCCTTTGTATAAACGGCGCCAAAAGGTACTGGACTACCCTCATTAATATTGCTATCTATAGTTTGATCCCATATTGCATTTATTCTGGTTCTACCTTCACTATCTGTAAACTCGTCACTTAAGTAATCTATTCCAGTATCAATAATTCCTACTACTACCCCTCTTCCCGTTAGATTCAAAGGTAACTCTGCCTGTAATAAATTAACCTGGGCTGCCTCAATAGCGGAAATTTGTTCTAATGTAAACATGTCTGGTGGCTGTATATAAACTATTCTAAACTCCAAATTTTCAATATATCTCCCAAGTATATCTTCTACTTCCTCTACACGTATAAAACTGGACAATGAACCTATTCTAAAAGAAAATATAGCGTAGTTTTGATCTATAACTGTTATATATATATTATTATTAATATTTATGTCTTCATTTATAACTCCCTGATATTGCACCATATAATGTGAATAATCTGGACTGTTGAAAATATTTTTCACACTATTAACTTGATTATTCTCCATCTCTCCTTAATGCCTCCCTATCCTTAATCATAGCTTTAGGAATTCTTACATATAATTTGTCTAAATAATATTCTTTAAAATCTTCCTCATAATCTTCCTTATTTCTATAACTACCGCCTAATATATTAAACACTTCTAAAAGGTCTAATTTCCCATAGCCACTTTCTTCATTGGGATATATGACGAAATCTTGTCTTTCAGCTGCATATACTAATAAACTTCTTACTTTATTTGAGTTAATGGTAACATCATTTCCATCTATAACTGCCCATTGAAGAAGGAGGGCAGATGCCCCTGTCGCAATGGCAGTGGCAACAGAGCTTCCACTAACTGTAACAACACTATTTCCATCCTTAGATATAGTGAGAATATCTGTACCTGCCGTAACTATGTCTGGGTTAACTAAATCATTTGTATTAAACCCCCTTCCTGATGCTGCCAAAATAGCTCCAGTTGTACCGTTATAATATCCTACAGTTATAGACTTTCTTGCAGTAGATGGAATAGATAATGTGTTACTAGCTACTGCATTAATAAACTTTGTTCCTTCTGGTAATATAGCTTTATCTTGCAGCCATATATCATATCTTCCATTTGTTACATAATCTCCTCTAAGCAAAAATTTCCAAATTCCAGCCTTTATATTTGTAAAAGTTAAGATATATGTCTGATGTCCAGTAAAGTTTTCTGGATTCAATCCTATAACTGTAACCTGTGTATCAATCAAATAAAAGGTTCTTTCATTCACTGAATATATTTGACTCACAAAAAAGTCTGTTTCTTCTCCCGTTGGGGATACTATATTTAAAGACATTCTATTAGGTCTTTGAATCCATATATATAAAATAAATGTCTTCATCTCCCTTGGCATAATCAATTCAACGGTATCAATCTGTCCTGCATTTTGTATAAATTTCACTACATGGCCTTCTGCAGCTCCTAGGTTCCCTGTCCCTATAACAAAAACTAATCCGCTTGTACTGGCAATAGAGCTAATATATCTAGCAGTAATATTATATCCATCATGACTTCCTTCACTGCTTCCTACTCCCAAATATATAACTAATGGACGTCTTAACTCTTGGGATCTTCTTCTCAAATATTCAATGGCAGATAGCACTTCAGAGTTATTATAAACGGGAACTTCAGGAATATTATTTTCCCTTAATATCCTCTTAAAACTAGGTGACTCAAATAATTTTACAACTAAGAAATCACAATCATTTGCTACGCCCACCATCTGTCCATTATATCCTCTTGCTCCAATGACTCCAGCCATTTGTGTTCCATGTCCTACTTCATCTATACTAGGAACTATGTCATAGGGATTTCCTCCACTTTTCTGTAACTGAATTGCTCTATTTATCTCTTCATTAGAATATGTAGTTCCAATATGCAAACCTGATTCTTGATTGCTTTGTATTGATTGGTCCCATATTTCGATGACTCTAGATGTGTCATCTTCCCTTATAAACTCTCTATTTAAATAGTTTATTCCCGTATCAATAAGCCCTACCAGCACTCCTCTTCCTGTTAAGTTTAGATATGGATTAGCTTTTACAGCACTTATAGTATCTACATTTTCTGGTGATATTTCTTGCAATGTATATATACTTCTAGTTTCTATAAATATAATAGCCGGCACATCTCGCCTTAATCTATCTATGTCCTCATTTCGTAAAGATACCACTGCCAAAGTATCAGTAATAGGGTCTCCACAGACATAATCTAATTTATCTATCTGCCCTTTAAAATCTCCCCTGTACTCCACTACAAATCCAGGAGAATTGTCATCTAGATAATTACTACAAACTCTATAACTCATCAATCTCTCCTCAAAAATATTCCATTCTATTACATATTTATGATAAGAACCTTATAGATAGAATAAAAAATATCGTAACATCCATTTCTGAATGATACGATATTTTAATCAATTTAATTTTTTAATTTTATTTTGTAATGCATTAAGCTTGTTCATCTTATCTTATTTTTGCTACTTTCTCTTTCAACTTAGCAGGCATGATTTCATATATTTTAGGTGAAATTGTATCTAATTCATATTTAGTAATTCCCCCTAGAAATAGCAGTGCTAAAGAATATGTAATTCCACCTATGATTACTAAGACAATTGTTACTAGGCCTGTGTTCATTCTTGTATAATTCTCAATAAAAAATCTATTTATTACTTGGTATTTTAAAAATAATAAAACAAGGCTCATTATTATTGAGGCAGTTATCGGAGCTTTACTTTGCTTTACTATTGGGATTTTTATATCAAAACACTTTTGTAATTTCATATGATTTGCTACTGTAACAATCATAAGGGATACTATAGTGGCAATAACTGCTCCCAGTATATTTATCCTATCTATACTGATAAGAGTTATATTTAATACCGTCTTTATAACCATAGATGATATACCTAAGGTAATTATAAATTTAAATTTATTCATTCCTTGAAGAATTATATTTTGAATTGTAGATAAGGACATAAATAATAATGAAATAGCTCCAATTAGCAATACTTCATATCCAAAATGTCTATTAAACACAAAGTAGAATATATCCTTGCTTAAAATCATCAGCCCACATATTGAAGGAATTATAATTATATAGGTCAGCTTATAAAAATAAGAAGTTTGAACTACTAATTCATTCTTATTCCTCTCTATATAACTCTTAATGATTTTTGGAAAGATTCCTATTCCTAAAGAAGTTACAATAACAAGTGGTACATTTATTATTGTTGTATAGTACTTTAATGTGGCAGTCTGTACATTTATATCATTTTCAATAAATGTTCTTATTGTCATAACATCTATTACATTTGAGATGTTTTGTATAGCAGCTATTAATATAAACGGTATGGCACTGACAAGTAAGGATTTTAAAATCTCTTTGCTTTGCAGCTTTTTAACACCATTATTTTTAATATTGTTATTCTCAATGCCCCTATTACTATATTTCTTCTTTAATACATATTGAATATATATTATAGCTCCTATTGCCCCTATGGTTGTACCTACTGTACCTCCTGTACTTCCCCAAGACGTAGAAAATTTCATAAGTTGGAAAGCAAATAATAAACTAAAAGTAACATTTAATAATTGCTCAATGATATTTGAAACGCTAAGGGTTATCATGTCATTATATCCTTGGAAAAAGCCTCTATAAGCTGATAATATTGACGCTCCCAAAATTGCTGGAGATAAAAAAACAAATACCCACATTGATTGCTGGCTATTTAGCAGAATGGAAAGTGGTTTTGCTAACATGGCAAATAATATACTTACTACTCCACCATAGATAAATAAAAATCTCCTTGATACCTTAAGAACCTTGAAAGCATCACCTTTTGATCCTTTAACCTTCTGTTCTGCTACAAGCTTTGTTATAGCTGGCTGGACACCAAGGCTTGTTAATGCAAATAAAAAAACAAATATGTCATACCCAACGGTATATATAGCTATCCCCTCATCTGTTAAAATTTGAGATAATATTGGCATATAGAGTGCAGACAATAGTTTCAAGATAATGCTTGATAAAGATAAAACTATAACTCCACGCCCAATTGACTTTTCATCCATATTCTCCTCCAATAATAAATAAGTATGTTAACAAAATAGCCTTTCACCGGAATTTATCTTAGTTTATATTTTTTATGCATTAGTTATTAAACCATTCACTAGGTGATTGATTAAAGTAATGAGGTGAAAACTCTATAACGTGGTAATCTTGTATACCAGAAACTTTAAACGGTTCGGCAGATAGATAATCATTTACTTTTTCTATAGACTCTGCTTTCATAACAAATAGTCCGCCACTCATATTTGCTTTAAGTCCAGACATTAATATTAATCCTTTATCCATTGCTTTTTGAGTATAAGCCATGTGTTCTTTCATGATATTTTCATCAATTTGCCCTTGATTTTTTATTATACCTTCAACAATAAAATATTTCATCTTTTAGTATCCTCCCTCAAATTATTTGTGATAAATATATTATACATTAATACGGAGCAATTCAATACCATTGCGTAATATTATAATCATGTGAATTAATTAAGCTAAAATAAGTTTGTTTCAACCCTACTATTTAGTTCAAATAGTGCAACTTTATTACTTTCCCAATATAACTTTTTAACAACCTCTTGGTATATCCCCCAAAAGTATTCAGTATGTTCTGACGATAATTTCATATAGCTATTGCTAACATTAACTGCAAAACAATATTCGGGTATTACAAATATATCCTTATTCCAATATTGTCTACATTTCTCTGATATGCAGTTGGCAGGTACATAAAATGTAGATACTAACTGATAAAATTTGTTTGCACTTTCTAACCCAGCCTCTTCAAATGATTCTCTCTTTACTGCCTCTGAAGGAGTTTCATCATCTTCAGCTCCTCCAGCAATAAATTGCCAATAATCTCCATCAGTTCTTTTAAAAATACAATATAGTGGAATTTCATTAACTAATTTATATGGTATTACTAATACTTGCATAGGTGCTCTCATAATACACTTCCTTTTTATTTATATTTAATGGATAATTTAAAACAACTACTCATTTCTGAATGATACGATATTTTAATCACTAATTTTTAAATTTAACTTTGTAGTATTATAAATTTACATATAACTTATAAAGACTTTTTATATTTCTTATAATACTTTAAACTCGAACTAATATTAGAAACACTTAAAATTATAAAAAGTACTGCAAAATTTTTTTTCTCAATTAAATATAATATCCCCAAAGTCAAATATGTAGCACCTATAAATGCATGCATTTTCCACAAATTTTTGTTAATTATTGCTTTACTTTTAAACTTACCATCTTTTTTTATTTGCTTAATTATAGAATTATATGATAAATAAGTGACAAAATTAAAAACAAGTACCATAATATCAATTATTAATAATCCAAAGATAAACAGAAACATAGGTCTTATAGCATATACAGAAACAACTAATAAACCCATTAGTGCTATACCTATTATTAAAGAATAAACTGTTACCTTTATTGCTGAATTTCTTATACTTATATAATTTTTTAGTTTTTCCATATCACTTTCGTCACTAAATGCAGGTTCACCATTCATTACATATTTACTTTTCATAAATATCACCCCTTGTATAATCTTAAAAAAATTATTCTTTTAACAATTAAATTGCAAAATAAAAAATATCGTAACATCCATTTCTAAATGATACGATATTTTTAAAACTTATATGATCATTTATTCTCCAGTATTACCCATTTCTGAAGAATCTGCACTTTCAATGATTTCTCCACTATCTTTATCTTTAAAATTAACTATTGTTTTTATTTTATCAGCAGCTTGACCATTCATAGCTTGATACATATTTCCAGACATATAGTAGGTTAATGCTACAAATGATTGAAAACCTCCATAAGATGAACTATCGACCATGACATTAAACTCTGTTAAATCATCGTTATATGTTATCTCTGTAAAAGAAGGAAATTTTTCTTTATCTTCCAAAGTTTCTTTAATTCCTTCATCAACACCTTGTTTCACACTTGATAATAACTCTTTATGAGTTTTTTTATCCATGGTGTATATTACAGAGCCATCTTCATTGATTTCCACCTCATGTATACCCTTTGCTTTTGCTTCTGTCTCAATATTAGACATGTCCTCACCTTCAAAAAATGATGCAGGCAATGTGACTTTCACATCAAATAAGTTTTTTTCTGCAGAAACTGCGCCTCCATTATCTTCTGTCTTATTTCCGCCTTTTGCTTCACCTTCAGAACCCTTTGAGCCACAACCTATCATTGTAACGGCCATTGAAGCCACAAGTAATAATGCTAAAATTCTCTTTTTCATAAAATATTTCCCCCATATTATTACAATATTATACTGTTACTATTATAGCATAGAATTGCAATATATACCACAAACTACTATCTCATAACAGTCGAATCTTTTCCTTAATTTTCCAATATAATAAAGTCCAAATCATTTATATTTTTCTAGTTCCCTCAATTGAATTTAATTTATCATTATTTTCTAACATTTTTAACCATAGACTTAGATTTATTATTGGCTCTCTCTTTATATTCATCAACGCCGTACTATTCAGCTTTTAAAACATCTACTTCATTAATTAGACTGAGGTGTTACACCTTTAGTACATCAGGTCACCTTTTGACCATATTTTTGGATGTTTAAAATTTATGCCTGTTGCTTGTTATATAGTTTAATAATAAAAGGTATAAGAATAATAGTTGCAATTACTAGAATAACTGGGGTAATATAACCACGAAGAATCCTAGTACCAAAAATATTATATAGACATTGTTGTCTTAATGCATATGTGAAATCTATTGCTTTGATTGGTAAAAGTTCTAATAAGTTATTTGGTATTTTTGTTAATCTTTCTGTATTAACCGCAATAGGCAGTAATAATAAAGCAGTAATAGAACCAATAGTTAAAAAAGCTCTTTTAAATATATTAGATACCAAAAGAGTTAGTGTAACCATAAATAGACAACTGCTTAAGCCTATAATGATTGCCATTATATATGCTTCATAAAATTTGAGATTGTATATAGATAACCAATATTTTGATGATATTTGTATTTGAGAATTCCAACCATCAATTCCATAAAAACTTAAGAGTAAAATTGAAAATACTAAATTAAATACTACATAAGCTATGCCTGTAAATATAAAACTTGCTTTTATTTTAGATGATGCTAGTTTAGTTTTTCCGTTTACAGTTGGTAATACAACTAATACCATACCACTATGAATATCTTCAGTAAAAACATTGCATACATTAAAACATAAAATAAGAATTATAATAACATTTAAAAAGAAAAAATTATTAAATAATTTAATCCACCCATCATTATATTCATAATATAATGGTGTTGATAAATCTTTAGATTTCATTTTAATTACTTTAGCATCTTCTTTATCAAATTTAGGGTAGTCATGATTTAACTCTAAATAATCACTGATTTTCTTTATCCTGTTATTATAAAAATCCTTTGAACTATCCTCAGATAACTTACCTATTATATTAGTGTCAGATGTATTTAAAGGTGAATACGAAATTGCGATTAAACTCTGTATATCCAAGTAAGGTACCCAATATTTGGACCAAGCAACATCATTAAGTGTTCCATCAGTTGTTATATTATCTGTATTACCTGTTATCTTACTATAATAGGTAATAACCTCTTTGATTTTTTTATCATCTAAATAACCTTTTATTTTTTGTACATCTGCTTTTTTTTGCTTAATTGCTTCTATTCCTGTTAAATTATCACTATTATTAAGAGAGTTATTAAATCTATAATAATATGCTGAATGAATACTTCCAATCACTGCAACTATAATATATATAAGAATTAAAGAACAAGCTATTTTAACAGCTTTATTAGATCTGATTTTTTTTACTTCCAATTTAGTTAGTGAATTCATTATCTTTATCCTCCACAAAATAATTAAGAAAAATATCTTCAACTTTTGCTTCAACTTGATAAGCCTTTGGATGAGGTATTGTATTAGATAATCCCCTAACTATTACACTACTATCTTTTTCAACTTTAAAATTTCCTATACCTTCTAAATCATCTATGTTACATGCTTCCTGTGATGACAAACTATATTCCCACACCTTTCCATTAAGCTTATTTACTATTTCCTCTGAAGAACCATTTAAAAATATTCCCCCTTTTTTCATTACTATTAAATTAGTTGCTATATTCTCAACATCTGAAATAATATGTGTAGATAATATGATAATTTTATCTGTACCTAAGTTACTTATAATATTTCTAAATTTAATTCTTTCTTTAGGATCTAACCCTGCTGTTGGCTCGTCCAAAAGTAAAACTTTAGGATCATTTAATAACGCTTGAGCAATTCCTAATCTTCTTTTCATACCACCTGAAAAAGTTTTTATTTTTTTATTTTTTAAATCTGATAAAGAAACTAATTTAAGTAATTCATTAGTTCTATCTTTTATTTCATTATCTTTTAAATTTTTAAGTTTTCCTATATAATGCATAAGTTCCTCAGCAGTAAATTCAGGATATCCCCTAAAATCCTGGGGTAAAAAACCAATGATATTTCTATAAGATTTTTCATTTTCTAAAATATCTTTTTTATCTAAAAAAATATGTCCACAAGTTGGTTTTAAAGTGTTTACTATCAATTTCATAAGTGTTGTCTTTCCAGCCCCATTGACGCCTAGTAAAGCATTAACTCCATGTTTTACTTCTATACTGATATTATCAATTGCAGTATTTTTATCATATTTTTTTGTTAAATTCTCTAAAGATAAAATCATATTATTTATATCCTCCTTATTAATTGTAATGATTAAATCAAATTGTAACACTTATCAATTACACTTTTAGACCTAATATTGAAATCATAATGACTAGACCAAATTAAATCTAAATAATAGTTTTCAAATAAATATTTAATAAGTAACTGTGTAGCTTCTGTAGCATAACCCTTTCATCAGACATAAACTCATAAGAATCTAAATAATCGTCTTCCTTCCACCCTCTTAATATAAGTCTATCTGTCTCAGCTATTTTCAAAATAATCCCCTCCAAAAACAAACTAATTTCTACTCAATATGTAAGAATTACTCAACAACGTAAGCTTGTACAATATATTACCTATAGATTACATTTATAATCTTGGCTGAGCATACCCCATTCTGCACATAGACCAATTTAAAGATGTTTGCTTTATCTCATCAATTAAGTATTCATTTTGCCAGCTTCACATTGTAGACATAATAAGAAGTTGAAATTATAATAAAATTTGGATACCCTCTATCACTCAAAACATTCCTCAACCTAACATGTTTTCCCTTATATCATCCCAGATATATTTATATTATTTATTTACAAAGATAAATCTGTCGTTATTTTTATATTTATTAATTACGTGATCACATAAAAAATTTGCCATGTTTTTTATATGTTCATACTCTTCTGGGTTAGAGGATAAAAACAGCATATTATCAATTATTGATAACGCAAAAAAACTTTCAATCAGTTTTTCATAGTCACTTGGTAATAAGAAAATATTTTTATATCCTTTTATGAAGAGTCTACGATTTTCAACACTAAGGTGCATTAATGTTTGTGCTATATCATATAAGTAATAACCAAATCCACATCTTGAAAAATCTATTAAAAAAATATCCTTACCATTAGCAATATAATTGCACTCATTTAGATCTCCATGTATTAGCCCCCAATTTTGATCCTTAGATAAGTTTTTCTCTATAAATTCTATAATATTCATCGTACTTTTATAAATATCATTAAATTTCATCTTAGATATAATTTTAATATCTACTAGTTTATCTAATTTTGATAAATTAGCCTTACTAGTTTCCAAGTCATATTCTGTTCTAATAAATCCCTCGGGTGTTTCCCATTGATTTAAATATTTGTGCAATTTAGCCATTTCCTCACCTAATTTAAAGACTAATTCATTATACTTCTCATCATTTATATCAATAATTTCTCCATCAATCCATCTAAGTACTGTAACATTTAAATCCTTACCTAAAAATTCATTGAAAACTTTTGTTACAAGACTACTGTATCTATTTTTTACTGGTGCTTGTACTGTAAATAACTCACAACTATTAAGTTCTTCAAGTAATAGTAATTCTGAATTAATCAAGCTTTTATTATTTTGATACTCATCGTCCTCATTAACGGATTTGTGAATCCTAACTAAATACCTTTCTTCACTACTCTTCTTTTCAATGCAAAATGTAACATTCTCACTTTGTTGTAAGAAAGAAATATCATCATAATAAATTTCATACTCTTTTAAGACCTTTTGTGCAAACTTATAGTACTCATTTATATCTTCTTTATATTTTGTATTCATATTGCTCCCCCTCGTATAAATTAATTGTGACTAATCTTACTTCGCCATTTTCTACAATTGATTAATATACTAAAGTTGTGAATTAGTATTACTTATATCTCTTTCATCATTAAATGCTCATTTATTCCCTTTTTATATAAGTTTGGAATAACCCCAATATCATTATAACCAAGCCTTTGATATAGCTTCTTAGCTCTTTGATTAAATTCTCCAACTACAAGAAATAGGTTTGACGATGTTTTAGATGATATTTCTTCAAAATATTGCAACAATTTCTTGCCTACACCACAATTACGATACTCTTCTTTAATAGCAATAATGTGTAAATACGGACAACGTTGAAATGCACCATTAAGAGTAAACCAAATAAACCCTAAACATTTATCGTCTTCATCTATAGCAACAAATATTTCACCTCTAGAAATACCCTCATTCAAAACTCTAATAACTTTATCCTCTTCGGTGAAGTATACACTTCCTATCTCTGATTTCTGTAAAGCAATTTTACAGTCTATTAAATGTTTATTCTCCGCTATAATAATACTAATATCCATCACCAAATTACTCCTATACATACTTCTTTAATGAATGCTCCACATTCCTTTTCATTGATAGCATGTCTGCTAAAAATACATCTATTAAAAGTCTACCGTCCATCTGATATTCCTGTTTGGCAACCTGTGCACCAAATTTGCGATAAAACTCATTTGATGATGCATAATGATGATTATAGATAACAATGTTTTCCATCAGATAAAAATCTAATATATATTTAAGCATCATAAGAGAAATTCCCCTGCCTCGTTGGTCAGGATATACCCAAAGGCCGTTCAATTCTATCCCTTTTTCTGGAATGTCATAGGTTTCAGCAAAACTACCAAAGGCAACTCCAAGCATCTTATTGTTTTCAAATGCACCAATCAATAGACGTATATCATTGTTTTCTTTGGCTGTATGCATCCAATCTATCCAGAACTCTAATTCCTTGGAGGTGGAAAGTGTGTTTTCAGCCTTACCAGCCAATTCTTCTGTCCAACACAAAATTCTTAACTCTATGGCTTGTTGCATATCCTTTTCCGTTAATTCCCTAATACTAATCATCGCTTCATCCTCCAATCACATAAATAATACTTATTATTATTAATAATTAATTCTCTATTTTCCACTCACTCTTTAATATTCCATATTCATATGTATCTGACCAAATAGGCTGTCCATTAGAATCACATTTAAAATAAATATTTTGAATAAGTGTACCTTCTCGTCTCATATTAAGTCGCTCTAGTAACTTCCAAGAATTCTTATTCAATGGATTGCACATAGCTATAATTCTCCTTGCCTTCCACTCTGTAAATGCAAGGTCTAATAACTTCTTAGTAGCTTCCAGTGCATAACCTTTCTTTTGATAAGAAGCATTAAAAACATAACCTAACTCCCAAGTATCAAACTCACCTTTTTCTAAATAAATATTGCCAATAAGCTTATTGTTCTCTTTTAAGCAAACTGCATAAAATGAATCCATTTTACTTCTATTGATTGCTTCAATCTTCGTTTGCTCTTCTGAATAAACATCATAAGGTTCAAACTTCACCACTTCTTCATCCGATAAATATTCATATAAATCTTTCCAATCTTCTTCAATAAACCTTCTAATAATCAGTCTTTCCGTTTCTATTTTTTTCACCTTTACCACACCCCTATATTTATTTAAACCCTATTTAATTTCTATATTTTATTATCTTGTTCAGTATTGCTTCTCTATTAACATCCCTACTAAATATGAAATAGGAATAACTATTAACATATATTTTCCAAGGTCAATAATAGAATATTTTTTCATTAACTTCCCCCTTGCAATTTTTCACACATTATATAAGACTATAAATTAAATCATATATCTAATTATAACATTTATGTATAAATTTTACTAATCACTTCTTCTTTGTTATATAATTCATTAGATTTTAATATTTAATAACTTCTTCATTATCTCTTTTACATAAAAAAGGCTGTTGCGAAATGATTTTAAAATCACTTTGTAACAGCCTTATATTATGCAGTTTCTTCTTATACTTTTTCTTACACTGCTTCTTCTTCAATAATAAAGAGCTGTTCATCTATAATTGCCAAAAGCAATTATAGAAACAGCTCTTTAGATAATTAATGCTTCCTCAAGTAATTAATAATTATTGACCTTCTTTAATATTTTTTTTCCTGAAATTCCTGGCTCAGTCATATTCAATGGATTTAAAACTTCATTTAGCTCCTCTATATTTAACAACCCATCTCTTAAAATAAGTTTACGAACCGACTCTCCTGTGCTGATTGCTTCCTTAGCAATTCTAGCCGCCTCCGCATAGCCCACATGTGGACAAAGTGTTGTTATGATTCCTACACTGTTTTCTACTAAATCTCTGCATCTTTCTTCATTTGCAGTAATTCCCTTAATACAGTTATCCACAAAGGTGTTAACCCCATAAGCAAGGGTATCGATAGACTGGAATAAGTTATAGAAAATTATTGGTTCAAAGGCATTTAGCTCTAATTGACCTGCCTCTGCTGCCATTGTTATTGTCACGTCATTTCCTATAATGTTAAAGGCAACTTGATTTACTACCTCAGGGATAACTGGGTTAACCTTACCTGGCATGATAGATGAACCATTTTGTTTTGCTGGAAGATTTATTTCTCCAAAGCCTGTTCTAGGACCTGAAGACATAAGTCGTAGGTCGTTAGCAATCTTAGAAAGTGTAACTGCGCAGGCTTTAACAGCTCCTGATACTGCCACAAAGGAATCAAGATTCTGAGTTGAATCAATTAAATCCTCAGCCTGTACTAAATCCATGGAACTTATTCTTGCAAGATTTGGAACAATCCATCTTAAATAATCAGCATCTGCATTAATACCTGTACCAATTGCAGTTCCACCCATGTTTATAGTTTTAAGTTCATCCTTAGCCTTCTTTATTCTTTTCATTCCTCTTAAAACTGCAACTGAATACGCTCTAAACTCTTGTCCTAATCGCATAGGCACAGCGTCCTGCATCTGAGTCCTTCCCATTTTAATTACATGGTCAAACTCTTCAGCCTTCTCACAAAGAGCCTCATATAATCTGTTTAACTCCAGGTCCGCATTATCTAGTAATTTTAAAGCAGTCATCTTACCTGCTGTAGGAATTACATCGTTAGTAGACTGTCCACAGTTAACATGGTCATTAGGATGAACAATTGAGTAATCTCCCTTTTCTCCTCCTAATATCTCAATGGCACGGTTAGCTATTACCTCATTGGCATTCATATTTAAAGAAGTTCCTGCTCCCCCTTGAATTGGGTCCACGATAAATTCTCCATGAAGCTCCCCAGCTATAATTTCATCACAAGCCTTTACAATGGCATCTGATATTTTCTTGCTAATAAGGTCAACCTGACAATTTGTAATGGCAGACGCCTTTTTTATATATGCTAAACTATTTATTATTTCAGGATGCATTAATAATCCAGTGATTCTAAAGTTCTCTGCTCCCCTTAAAGACTGAACTCCATAATACGCATTCCCAGGAATATTTTTTTCACCAATAGAATCTTTCTCTGTACGAAACTCCACTCCATCAAAATTAACTTTCTTTATCATTCTTCTACCTCCAGATAGACTTATTATCTTCTTTATTAATTTCATTTGCCTTATTGATTAATCTTATTTATTAGCTTTATTTTGTTTATTGATTAATCTTATTTATTTGATTTATTTTGTTTATTGATTAGCCTTATTTATTTGCTTTATCTGTTAACTTAATTATACTTCCGTGGTATTATATAAACAAATACATATATATTTATAATTAGTATAGACATTTGTTTATATCACTGGAGGTTACCATGTTTAGTGCAATGAAATACGTCTATGAAGTCTATAAAGAACGCAGTTTTTCAAAGGCTGCTCAAAATCTTTATATTAGTCAGCCCTCTCTAAGTGCCACCATTAAAAAAACTGAATCCAGAATCGGTGCTCCAATCTTTGACCGAAGCACTAATCCTATTCAACTTACTGAGTGTGGTAAAAAATATATCAAATCCATAGAAGAGATTATGGATATCCAAAACAACTTTGATAATTACATAAATAACTTAAATGAGCTAAAAACAGGGCAACTTGCCATTGGAGGCAGTAACCTTTTTGCTTCCTTTATTCTGCCACCCCTTATTACGAAGTTTACCAGGAAATACCCTTTGGTGAAAATCCACTTAATAGAGTCTGATACAGCCTCACTAAAAAGCATGCTTCTTCATGGCTCTCTGGATCTAGTTATCGATAACTATGCCTTCCATGACCCATCCTATGCCAAGCAATTTTTTGCAGATGAGACTCTGATACTTGCTGTACCAAGGAGGCTGGAGTCCAATAACTTAGCCAAGGAGTATCAATTAACCTACGAGGATATTATAAATAAAAGGCACCTTGCTGAAGGAACTCCAACAGTTCCTCTGAAACTGTTCAGTGATGACCCTTTTATATTTCTCCGCTATGGAAATGATACAAGGCTTCGTGCTGAGAAAATCTGTCAAGACCACGACCTGTCACCAAATATTATCTTAAAACTTGACCAGCAGATTACCTCCTATAACGTGGCATGTTACGGTATGGGCATAACCTTTGTCAGTGACACCTTAGTATGTAAAGCAATGCCAGATCCAAATATAATTTTCTATAAACTGGACGAGCCTCACTCCAAGAGAACTATATACTTTTACCATAAGCAGACTAAATATATCACCCGTGCCATGGAGGAATTCTTAAAAATATCAACAAGTTAAAAATACCAGCAATTCTCAACGCACAAGAATTGCTGGTATTTCTTTATATATTAAAATTTAAAAAATCAATTATTAGGTTGTCAAAAATATTAACTTTAATTTCATCATTAAAATCATAGATTTCCGGCATATTATATCCATTTGTAATTATAGATACCTACTAGCCACTTTAACAACAGATTCTAAGTTGTTTATATTCTTTTCTATATGACTAAGGAGATCCTCATGGCTTGGCTCCTTATATCTATGAGCTATTCTATTTCTAATTAATCTAGACTTTTCTAAAAATAAATATGTATCGGCATCTAAAATCCCCTCTTCCTTAAGTATCTTTAGACTCTCACTTAAGGACATCCCCACTTTAAATCTATTAATTTCTTTTATTAATATAGAGCATAAATCTTCTAGTATTGTATGAAAACTAACAAATAATTGCCTTAAACTTGACTTAGCTAACTTTAATACAAGCTTATCATTATTTGAGTTAAGTACTTCTATACATTCATAAATATCACTATTACACTCTTTCAAATCCTCTATAATTCTCATAAGTCTTTCTTTATTCATAGAATACATCCCTCTTTCTGAAGTAAAAATAATCTTCATTCTCTTTATAAATACAATCTACTTCATCACAATATTTTTCAAACTTATCAACATCCGTAGAATATATCACCCTACTTGAATTTAAAATATTTATCTTAACAAATATATCTAGTGTTGAACTTCTTAAGTCCACCACATCTATAGCCCTTTCAAGAAAGCCTTCTAAAAATAATTCTATTTCTAAAATATCATCTAAATAAATTACTTCATCCCCTAAAATTGCAATATCAACATCTGACTCATCATTAAACCCATCAGTAAGTAAGCTTCCAAAAACCATAACATTTGACACATTAAACTTTTGGATAAAATCAATAAACTCTTGTGATTTTATTTTTCCTAAGATTGTATCTTTATCTAATAACATTGACATTTTACTCACCCACTTTGCTTAATTCTTATCTATATTATATCCAATAAAAAGGTAATATTAAACCTTTTTCCATAACTATTCTTCTATACCTACCTTATCAACATTCAAATCTAAATTCTTAATTTTTCTAAAATCAAACCATAAGCAAATAGCTCCTCCAATTACTACCGAAGTTACATCTCCCACAGTCCTTAGCGCTAAATCCACCATATCAACTCTAAATACCACAGGCATAAATCCATTGAAGGCAATTAAATTAACTCCATAGAACACAATCCCAAAGACTAAAAATCTTAAACCACATCTATTAGGACAAATATATGGTGAAACTAACTCATAAACTACACCTATGGATAAGCCTGTCCCAAGTGCCCATAAAAGTGTTTCTATAGGCTTCACTCCAAAGGAAGAATAAAGACCGAAGTATCTATACATAGCAAGCCTTCCAAGGAAGAATATTAATCCAACTATAATCACATTAAGAAAGGAAAACTTAACTGTTATTTCCTTCTTTTCTTTTTCAGTAGCCAGGAAAAGTCCAAGTAGCACTCCCATAACCAAAAGTGCTCCACCATCTGCAAGCGGATATGTAATCTTGTCCATTGGCATAACATGAGGTAGTGGTTCCAATAAATAAACTACCCAAATTATTATAAAGAGAAAGCTAAACTTTAGCCCTTTAGAAAATCTATTTCCCCATAAATTTTTATCTATAAGCAAATATAACGCTGCAACCATAGTATAAAACAGACTTCCAAAGGTCATAAATGCAAGGGGCATGATTCCCCCCTCTGCAAATACACTCGGACAAAGAAGCGGCTCCCCTACCACTGGTATAAATCCTTGAAATACTGCTCTCACTAATGTCGTTAATATGCCTATGATAATTAGCTTTAGAAAAGTTTCTAATTGCTTCATTTTAGCTTTCCCCCAATTCTACTTTTATTATTATAACGATAAGTTAACTTCACACTCATCTATTTTCATCCACACCATTGATGTCTATTGCTTTTCTTCTATCTAATCTATTTTCTAAATTCTAAATAAAAATCATTACACTAATATTATCCCACATTATCCAAATTTATGAAACAAAACTATTGACAAAAATAAACAGTAACCATATACTAAAAGTACAACACCACATTACATGAGTAATGTAGTAAAATTCTAACGATAGGTTAAAGGAGGTTAAACTTTGAAGATTGATGGAACTAGTCTTAAACCTATATATGTCCAGATAGCTGATGCTATCGAGGATGACATCATTAGTGATAGGCTTTCAGAGGGTGGCAACTGCTACTCACAACTTATTATTGCTAAGGAACTAAAGGTAAACCCAGCTACTGCAGCAAAGGGAATTAATCTTTTGGTTTCAAGAGGAATTTTAGAAAAGAAGCGAGGTCAGGCCATGACTGTGGCTATAGATGCAAAGGGGAGAATTATCATGAGAAGGAAGGAAGAAGTCTTCGGAAAAATGGTGGAGGAACTTGTTAATACCGCCAAACAGCTAGATCTACCTAAGGATTACGTACTAAAAGCAATTGAAACTCACTACAAGGGGGTAATTAATCATGGACAATTCTAATATGAATAAAAAAGTAACTGATAATGAAATTAAAAGTGAAGAAATTATAACAATTAAAGATAAATCTATGATAAAAAGTAAAGCTCATCTTACAGATATAAACAGTCCGTTGAACTTTGAAACTATGGATATAGCTGTGTCTGCAACAAATCTTTCTAAAGTTTATGGAGATAATGCAGCACTTAATAATATAAATCTAAGACTTAACTCAAATGAGCTTATAGGCTTAATAGGAACTAATGGTTCTGGAAAAACAACCTTTATGAAGCTGATTGCTGGACTTCTGGATAAAAGTTCTGGTGAGATAAAAGTTTTTGGTGAAGATCCTATGGATAACCTAAATGTGCTAGAGAATGTGGTTTACACCTATCATGACTTGACGCTTACTCCTGAGCTGACTTTAAAATCCCATCTTAAGTCTTATAATGCTATGTATCCTAACTTTGATATGGATTTTGCAACAAATCTGATGAATCTTTTTCATCTAAAAGCTACATCAAAGTATAAAAACCTATCTCAAGGTATGATGAGTTTATTTAATTTTATCTGCGGTCTTTCTACCCGTGCTGAGCTGACTATGCTTGATGAGCCAATCCTTGGTATGGATGTCACCGTTAGAAAATCTGCCTATGAGATACTTCTTCGTGATTACATTGAACACCCAAGAACTATCATCATCTCCAGCCACATTTTATCTGAGGTTGAAGACATTTTATCTGAGATGATAATCATAAATAAAGGTGAAGTTCTGCTTTACGACAACATAGACAATATCAGAGACTATGCCTACAGAGTTGATGGAAGTGCTAATGAGCTTGCAGAGTTTACTAGAAATAAAAATATCATATACAAGAGTACCAGCCAGATTCGAAGCTTTATGATAGTTAAGGATCAAATTACTGAAAATACTGAGTCTGAAGCAAAATCTCATGGTCTTACAGTTTCAAGAATCCGTCCTGAGGAGCTTTATGTCTACCTTGCTGGAAATGATTATGAGGAGGGTATGGAATGTTTATGGACAACAAACAACTAAAAAATTCTATAGAATTATATAAAATCCGTTGTAGAGAAAGTCGTACCTCCATACTAATTTTGATGGCAATACCTACTTTCCTATTCTTCTTAGATTTCTTTGTGGTTATTACACAGGTATCTAATTATAATGATGCTCCCGTAGCTTTCCAACTGAATACCTATAGCCAATCAATGTTGATACCTCTAATGATATTTATAGGTTTTCTACTATTTTATTATAAGAAATTCAATACTGAACATGAGGTTTTTCCTCAGACAAATAAAAGCAGATTTCTCTCATTCCTACTTTATAACTATGGATTATTCCTTAAAGTATCCGTTATTTCCTTGCTCCTTTATCTGATTCAGTACGGAATAATTTCTATAATTGCAAAGTTCAATGGAAATGTTCTCTTTGCCTATGATTTCAGTATGACCTTTGTTCTGTGGGGCTTTATAGTTAACCTTATCTATGGCTTCCTTGCTATATCTCTTTTAATATTCATTGGAGTTTTAGATAGAAAGTTTGGGTTAATCTTTAGATTTATCTTTGGTGGTATTGCCCTTTTATTCCTTATCAGTGCTAATGGAAATTCTATGAGCGAATACATTATAAAGTTTGTTGGATTTTGGACAAAAGAACCATCCTTGATTCTATTTACAATAAAATCTGTAGCTCTATGGGTTATTGTATCGTGGCTTTCCTGGATAATTAACAGCAATACAGTTTACTATAAAAGCCAAAGTCAACGCTTTCCTAAGTGGATTGCAGCTACAGTTGGATTATTGTCGATTTTTACAATAGCTACTGCAACTCTATTTATCAATAACTCTAATACCAATATAACATCTCATCAAGAGATTTCTGTATCTGAGGAAAAATATGATCTCCTTAGAGATGGATATACTCAGATTCCGCTAGATTGTTCAACTTTAAACCAGGGTGATGTGATAACAATAGTTACAGACTTTTCTCCTAAAAATGAATCTATGACTGTATGGACCAATACTATAGATGACTTTAAATTAGATGCTGTAGATGTTGAGGGACTCCATATCAGCTATAAACTTCCTGAAAATGTGGTGAACGACGTAAACTTAAATTCCTTATCAAATCCTGAAATCACAGCAAAACTTGAAGGAACTACCCTTTATATAAACTACTCTTCCGATAAAAATCAAAAGTTGCTCTTCCTTGCTCCTTACAGCTTTATGGATCAATTTGAAGCTTATAAAGACAAAAATCTTTACAACAGCAAACTTGGAATCTACCGTTCTTCAGGTTGGGGTGACATCAGAGTAATCTCTGAAAAGGGCATAAGAGTAACACCAGTATTTCAAAATTAAATCGGAAGGCAGGAAATTTCATGATAAAAAGTCTTATAATATCAATGATAATATCATTTTTTCTAACAACTATTTTAAATATTTTCTTAAACAAAAGTAGTAAAAGTCTTAAAAAGAAGATAACATGGCAACATTACTTCTTTGGATATGTTTTTATATTATATCTTATGATTTCATTAATAGAAGTAGTAGGATTTCCTTCTCTCAGCCAATGGCGAAGACTTTCAGGCTTAAACAAGCCTATATTTAATCCTGTTATAAATTTAGTACCTTTTAAGGATGGACTTGAAATTTCAAATATACTTAATATAATATTCTTTATGCCTTTTGGATTTTTATTACCAACATTATGGAGAAAGTATAGAACTTTATGGCCAACATTATGCTATGGAATATTATTTTCACTAATTATTGAAATTTGTCAAATGTTTGTTCCATATCGTGGATCAGATATTAACGATTTAATAATGAACATCCTAGGAACTATTTTAGGTTGGATTATTTTCAAGATTATGAAGAAGATTTTTCATAATCTTTATGATAAAACAGCAGTTGAAGTTTCACCTAATGATAGTTTGACTATTAAATTAGAGCCTTATCTATACATTGGTATTGCAATTATAAGTGGGTTTTTAGGGTAAAGAAGGTATAGTAAAAAGCAGATGATTTAAGTTCATCTGCTTTTTTTATCAAATAATTATATATTGCACATATAACAAATATCTCAAACTAGCATAAATTCCAACTGCTAAATTTTAGATTTCTCTCTAAAGTTCCCACTAAAATTAAAATTTACTAATACGTCCCCCACTAAACTTTAGATTTATCACCACACTCTAGGTCTATAACTAAACTTTAGGTTTATCAATAAATTCCCTAGATGGGTATATCTCTTTCTCATGCCGACAATCTCTATCCTCTTCTTCCCTATTATATTTCCTATGCCTTTTTCCCCAAAGCAAATAGATGATTGCATTAATAACAAATATTATTGCTGTATATATGATTGGATATATTACTCTGCTCATAAAAGATACTTTTAAATGATATTTATCTTTCAACTCTCCCAGCTTTTCTATAGCTCCTCTTAAAGCTACAACCTCTTCATTGCCATCAGAATCTCCCCAAGGGTCCACATGTTCTATCTGAATCTCCAATGCCTCCTTGGAAAGCTTAAAGTTATAAGAATTATTATAAAGAGCATCAAGAGCTATAAGCTCCTTCTTAGAATATCCAGTTTCATCAAACTTAGAATCCTTAGGATTATAATCTCCATCAGCAGCAGTATACTTTGGATATTCCACCTTCAAAAGCTCAGCCATTTTCCAACTGTAGCTAGGTGACTCAAGTTTTCCAAATCCCCAAAATAGAACTGTTATAAGAAAAAACATAAATCCAGACCAAACACTATCCCAAAATACCTTCTTCATAAAACATAGCCCTTCATTCTAATTATCCCCTAATTATAATGTATTGCTTAATATTCATATTATCTTTCTTTATATATTGTACCATTTATTCTCATTATTATATATTTATTGCAATTAAATCATGTATAATTATTATAAATATACATTTACTTCAGGAGGGTACAACTTTGAATAATAAACGTTATAAACTCATTCCCACGTCACTTTGGAATATTGGTGCCATAGAAACCTGGCTAAGTGATATGGCTGCAAAGGGACTCTTCGTCATGAATTTGGGTAAATACTTTGCGTCTTTTACTAAGGCAGAACCAGCTACCATTCAATATAGAATTGACATGATTCCTGCAGATACTGATGAAGAACTTGAAGCGAAAAAGTCTAAATATAAAGCTTGTGGCTGGAGTTATGAAGATAGCTATCTAAATTTCCATATTTTCTATGCACCTCCTTATTCCGCAACCTATGAGGTTTATTCCATCACCGATGAGCAAGCTGAACTTATGAAACCAATATTAAAATCCTCTATAAAAAAACTGATTTGGGCTACTGTACTTATGGCTATAGTAATCCTTATTCCTTTTTTCATATCATCCAGTCGCATGTACACCCGTATAATTGAGATAAATATTTTTGACTTATTAGCATATCCAATGTTTGTACTGGCATTTATCCATGAACTTTATAAGGTTATACTTATAAAGAAGTTTATTAAGTCTCTTCGCAAAGGTGTACCAATAAGTCATCACAATAACTGGAGGATGAAATCACTATTTTCTACCTTCTACAAATCAGCTTTTGCAATTATTTTAGTTGGTCTGATTTTAATTCCATCTAAGAGCTATTTTAAGGATAAGAATCTAATTCTTACTAATGGTGGAACAACTCTCCCTGTAATAACCTTGAGGGATATCAGCGATAATAGACCTAAGTATAAAGCCTTTCAAATAGATACTACTAATCCTTCCTACAGCACTTACGGCAGGTCAGAAACTTCTATTTTGGCTCCACAGCAGTATGAAAACAATCAATCCTATAGGTTAATTAACACTTCAAATAAAGTTGAAGAAATTTCTTTAAATACCCGCTCCTATGAGCTAAGATATGAATTCATGACAGATAATTTTTTTAAAGAGCAAGTTGATTATTACAACCATCTGTGGGAAACCACACCAAAATCACTAGCCATAACCAGCTATGAAGATTTAGATAACCTAGTAATATATAAATCAGGTCTCAACTACCATATATTTGCTTCCAAAGGACACGGCGTCATAACTCTCAACTATACTGTAGATGACGACCTGGAAACTCTTTTGAAAACCATCAATGAAAAGCTTGAGTTGCTAGATAGTTTTGACATTTAATTTGGGATTTCTTTTAAACTAATGTCAAAATTATCATAATTCATCTTAATTAGAACAGTTAAAGCACTATTAAAAATTCCAGTTTAACGATTTCTTATTTTCAAAATAGCAGGGAGTAATACGAACATTTAGAGCCTTTGGAATCCCGGACAACAAAACAGGCGATATGCTACCCTCTACGGGAGCATATCGCCCTTTGTTGTCAGCAGTCCGTTTCACGGTCTGCGTGTAGTCACTTGTAAACTGTACTTTGCAATTAACCAAATAACATTGCAATGGAAAGGTTAAGCTCCTGCTCAACCTTCCTGTCTTTAAGCTCTGTTATCCTTCGCCGCCTGCTTTACAGCCGCCGCTACAGTCTCTACTACTCTCTTGTCAAAAACGGATGGTATTTTAAATACCTTCCTTCTCTTTATTAATTTCTCTCATTGTCTCAAGAATTACTTCTAGTCTATTTTCAATCGTATCTATCTGAAGATTTTCACTGTCACCGTGGACACCTGACCCAGCAGGCCCTACACCGTCAATTACTGCACAGCCTTCAAACGCTATGAAGTTGCCATCCGAACCGCCGCCTGTTTTCACCCATTTCATTGTCATTCCAAGGGCAGAGCCTTTCTCATCCATCAACCTCATCAGTCTCTTTGTCTTCTCCGTCATGGTCATCGGAGGACGGAATCCCTGTCTAGAGTAAGTGATGGTAACGCGTGAATCAACAGGATTGGCAATCAATTCTTCCAATGCTCTTTCGATCTTCTGTTGTTCTTCAATGGCGTCAAATCTCGCATCAATCAGACACTCCGCGTAAGCACTAACCACATTGGCTCCTGTTCCTCCAGAAATGGTTCCTACATTTACACTAGTACCTTTATCATAATCAATCAGCTTCGTCATTTCCAAAATCAAATGGGCCAGCTCATGAATTGCACTAGCTCCGTCTTGAGGAGCGACTCCGGCGTGGGCGGCAATTCCTCTTGCCTCCACATGGTATTTAGCCAGTCCCTTCCTCTCGCAGACATATTCTCCGTTCTTTCTTCCTGGCTCCATAACGATTGCATACTCTGATTTTTGCGCCAGTTGTTTTATCCACTCCTGGGAATGGTTGGATGAAATCTCTTCATCGCTGTTCATTGCTACACAGAAGCTGAGATTCGTCTCATCCTCCAGCATTTCTTTAACTAGATACAGCATTGATACGAGGCCGCATTTCATATCAGCCACACCAGGGCCATAGGCATAATTTCCTTCTCTTTTAAAAGGACGCTTTCCCACCGTTCCCTCAGGGAAAACCGTATCCATATGTCCTGACAACAGCACGTCTATCTTTTCCGTTTCTGGTTTATTTCTGATCTCCAAGCATGGACCCACCTCTTCAGAAAACTGGTGTCTTATCACACTAAGCCCTAGATTTCTGTACTGCATCTCCAGATAGTCAGCAACCTTTCCGGTTCCTCCCGGTATTCTGCTTCCGCTGTCGATATTTACCAGATATTCTAATTCTTCTAGATACTTATCTAAATTAAAATTTTTCATTCTGTTTCTCCTTAATTTAATTTTTTATAAAAACATCAGGAAGTTAGCAAGCATCATAGCTATTAATCCGCCTACCATAGGGATTGCCGTTCTTTTCACCACATCTATCGGGAACACATCGGCACTGTCGCTGACAGCTACAATTACAGAAGTAATCGGAGAAATACTTCTCGCAATTCCAGATCCAAGCTGCATCGGCATAACCATCAGAACCACTGGGATTCCAAAGGCTTCTGCAACCGTCGGTGCTAGCGCTGCAAAGGCATAGAATGGAGCATTTCCGGAACCCATGACAATAGAGCATACCGTGATGATGAGAACCATTACAATTGTCATCGGAATAGGTCCGAAGCCCGTTGCCTTACAACTTTCAATTATTACATCAATCGCACCGATTGCCTGAAGGCCTTTTGCAAAAACCTCACCTGCGATAATCAAAGTCACGATGCTTGCAAACTGACTGCCCATTCCGTTAAAGAAGATCTGGATACTCTTAAGTACATCCTTTACATCGTTCTTTTTCCTGAATAATTCGAAAACCATTGCAATCGAAACTCCTAGGAGCATCGCCGTAACTACGTGCATCGAGATGGAACTAATCACTAGTTCACTGAAAACGAATAATAAAATCAATGGAACTAGCGGTAGGATTGCATAAATCTTCGGAACATCCGACGCGCTATGCTGTGTCTTCTGCTCATTGCAGGATGGCTTGAAATTCGCCTTTTTGTCGAAGTATTTCTGTACCACATAGTGAAGAACAGCAATTACAATTACTACAACTGCAGCAACAGGAAGCTGATATTTTACAAAATATACCATCGGCTCCAACCCTGCCGTCTGCGCTGCCATATTGGAAGCTCCTGACGCCGGTCCCAGATCAAGGCAAGCCGCCGTACCTATCAAAGCTGCTGCTGAGAGACGGCTGACCCCCAATTCCACCAACACAGGGAATAAAGTAGCCATTAATAAAACGCTGAGCCCTGCTGCACTTGGAATAAAAATATTTAAAGATTGTCCCAACAGATAACTCAGTGAAAGAACAAAGTAAGGGGCATTCAATTTCTTTAAAGGTTTAATACAGATTTTAACCATTGCAGAACTGGCTCCAATATGATCCATATAAATGGCAAAACCACCTACGGCCATGATAATCAGACCCGTTCCTGCCACATCTGATGCAAAAACTGTCTTTATGTACTCGAAAATGTCAAAGAACCAGAATCCGGTCCCTGCATCTGCAGGAAGAATTTCTCCCGTTCCGAAAAGCGAAGCAAGTATCATCAGAAAGATTCCGGCTGCCAGAAGAACTGTCTGTGGTTTGTACTTTTTCACGATGAAGTATCCAACCAAAATTGTCACAAATAAAGCTATTATTATACTAAACATAATCTCCTCCTAAAAGTATTTTATTTACGGCCATATAAAGACGTTATATGTCGTTTTTTTATTGTATCAGCTTCAGAATTATCTGTCAACATAGATATTATTTTTTTTGTAAAGCATTACTAACGTCTTTAATCTAGTAACAAATAACAAAACCGCCTTTTCGTACCACATTGTATTTCATCTTGATTTTTGTTATACTAGCTGTATATCAGAATATTTTAGAAATTAGGAGGTCAGACTCCATGAAAATCGCTATTTTATCAACCGAATATTTGCACGGCTATATTCAGGAATCCATAGAAAAGCTAAAATTAGACTGTGAAACAGAGATATTTATCTTTTATAACTATGTACATGTTGTCGATTTGTACCGACAGCTAGAGAGCCGCTTTGATGGCTTCATTACAACCGGCCCTGGCCCCATGCAGACCATCAGAAAAAGCGTTCCAGACTGCAAGCCAATCAGCTTTTTCTTATGTACGGACAGTAATTATTACAAAATGTTTTTCGAGGTAATCTACAAATATCAGGACTGGAATTTTGAATACGGGTATTTTGACTTCTGCGACTATCTATGCCCAGATCAGGAGAGCTCTCTGATTGAATATTTAAAAAATGGCACATTAGAAGAATGGATTCATAAAAACAACAGCTATATGGCAGAAATGTCGTTGGAGGATATGCAGGAATCAACTAAGAGAAAGCTGGAAAAGCATATCCGTCTCTGGAACTCCGGCAAAATCAAATACTCCCTTTCTCGAATGAGCCCCATCATGCCCCAGATCCTGGAATCAGGCGTTAACTGCTACTATATCGCCTTCAGTATTGACGATATAAAGACATGTTTTAAACAGCTGACTCAGGAAATCCTACTCGGACAGCTGAGAAACAGCCAGCCGGCTGCTATTGACATCAACCTTCCCATTTTTGAGGATCCAAAGCAGGATTCCATAAACACCTTTCAATCCAGGTGTGAACTCTTGGAAAAGCTGATTACAGCCTTCAACAAAAAGTATCTATACGACTTTATCATCCGGGAAACCCACCTAGGATTCCGAATTTTCACTAACCACAAAACAGTGGAAATGATTACGGTCGGCTTTACTACCTGTCTCCTGAAGGAATATATCAATGCAGGAGGAGGATTTGACGTCTACATCGGATACGGACTAGGCAAAGACCTCTCTCAGGCAGAGGCCGCAGCAGCCGACGCCTCCAGAGAATCAAAGATTCATTCTGGTAGAATCAGCTATCTGATTAATGTAAATCGGGATTTGATCAGTCTTTCCGGTGAAGGCAATGACATCTCCATCCAGAGCGAGATCCCACCTTACATACGTGAGATTGCCGACCTTTCCGGTCTCTCCACGCTGACGATCCAGAAGCTGATTGCCGCTTTAAAGATCACCGGATCTGAAGAAGTTACAACTCAGGAATTATCACGGGTTCTGCATATCACAGTCCGCAGTGCCAACCGCTTTGTGTCCACTCTAGTCAAATGCAATCTGGCCCGGGTTCTCTATTCCAAACAAACGAATACAAAAGGACGCCCGAGCAAGGTTTATCAATTTCTTATCAATGTAGAATAGCTGTCGGAGTGCCGGATCCTCCGGCACTTCGTACCTTTCTAACTCCGCTAAAATATCCCATAAAAAAAGTAATGACTAGGCTCCTGCCTTAATCATTACTCAATATTTCCTCTTTAATAAATTTAAAAATAGCTTCCTCCCCTTCTTCTGCCAGCTTATGCAGCAGCTTTTCAAGAAGTGCTCTGCTCTCTGGATGCATAATAATATAATTTTTCCCATATTCATAATACTTTAGGGGACTATCATCAGTATATGCAGCCTTTTGATAATTCCTTGATGCTGCAATTCTATCTATAAACGTTTCAACTACATATTTAGTTGGCATTTTCATTCCAACCATACCCTCTTCAATTTTGTTCCCATAATCAATCCAATATTCTGTATGATGCTTATTTCTTCCTTTATGATGAAGCCAAGCAGCAGAATACCCTTCCATCTTCTTTTGAATGCTGTTTGGGCTCATATTTCCTCGGAAATATTTTGCTCCTGCCGAAAATTCTATCCACTTATACTTAGACAGATCATGAAGGAGACCCTGCTTATATAATCCAACCCTGAAACAATACTTCATAACCATCAACTTATGGGCTGTTATTGTCTTAAAATGCTTAACTGAATTCATTTAGCTCTCCCCTCTCTTTTCCAACTCACTAAATCTTTCATCACTCTATAAAATCAAAAAAGTTTTTCATACCGTCCTATATATACTTTATATGAAAACACTGTAAAACTCGTGCTAAAACCTCTCAATTCCATTATACTATAGTTTCTCAATTCCCTAGTGATATTTACTGAAAAAACACAAAAATTAGTAGCACCAAAAACTGCAATTGGATGCTACTAATATTTAGACTTATATTATATCACATTTCTCTGATTATGTATATCGTCCCTTCATAAACTGTTGGAATTTCATAAGAACTTTCTCTATATTAAGTCCTCCATTAGATTATAAGAAATCTCCCTTAAAAATATACTAATCCATAAAAAAGCTGTAAGACTCCTTTTGAAACCTTACAGCTTTTCTACACTTAAGCGCAAATGACATTATAAAATCTGGTAGCCACTTTACTTTATATTGTTTTGCAATTCCAGCTAAAACTATAGTTATCGCCATACTCACTAAGACTGCTTAAAAAGGAATTAGGCCTCCAGCCATTTGTATTGGAAGGAATGTTGACATCATTGCAATGGTAAAACAGCTTATAGCTAAAGCACCCCATGCACCATTTTTACTTCCATAATTATTAGTCTTCATCTGTATCTTTTTAGTCAAGAATATATTACAAACCATACCTGCCATAATACTAATAGTCATAATAAACATAATTGTTCCTAATGTTTTTACGTCTCCTGAAGCACCAAAAGCAGCTAAAGATTCATATCCTGAACTTGTTGCAGCCATATCAGCAGCCATAAGCCCATAGCTCCCTTAACCTTTTGAAAATAATAACCTACATCTTCAGAACCCATAAGCGGTTGATCTAGAAGTAAACCCTTTCCTTCTCCAAAAACTTCATTAGCAACCTCTGCTATCGCTTCTGATATCTCAGGATGATTTATAGTAGGATCATATCCTTTTGTTCTTTTAAATACAGCTTTACATTTATGTGCCTTGCATATATCATCAGCTATTTCTTGAAGACGTTTAAACACATTGTCTCTTAAATTATTGTCAAATGTTCTTACACCACCTGCAACTCTTATCTTGTCCGGAATAATATTCCATGAAGAATCTGTGTTTATTGTACCTATAGATACAACAAATGTATCAAAATGAGAGAATTCCCTAGCTGGCATAGAATTATAAGAAGAAATTATATCAGCTAAAGCTCCTGCAGGATCTATTGCTGATTCCGGTGAAGAGCCATGTCCACCTTTTCCTACTATAGTTAAATCAAAAATATCACTTGAAGCCATTGCTCTTTGACGGTTAACACTTAAAGAACCCAATGGTAATTGTGGTGTAACATGTAAAGCAAAGCACGCATCTACATTTTCGAGAGCTCCTGCAGCTATCATAGAATCAGCCCCCCCACTAGGGTCGCATCCTTTTTCTATATATTCAGAAATCTTTCTAAAATCCATCCCCTCTTCTGCTGGCTGGAATATCAACCTTACATTTCCTTTTATTTTGTCTTTGTTATCAGCAAAATATTTTGCGGCTCCAAGCAGCATAGAAACATGTGCATCATGTCCACATGCATGCATTACTCCATCTATTGTTGATTTATACTCAACATCTGCCATTTCTGTTAATGGTAATGCATCATATCTGCCCTGATTGCAATAGTTTTTCCTTCAGCAGCTCCATAAATTGTTGCTATAACTCCTGTTATTGCAACTCTCTTACACTCTACTCCATATTCTTCAAGCTTTTTCATTATATAAGTACATGTTTTGTGCTCTTCAAATCCCAGTTCAGGCTCTTTATGAAGATGCTTGTAATGCTCAATAACTTCATCTTCGTATTTTTCAAATTCTTTTAAGTTTATCATTTTTATCCCACTTATATTTTTAAATGCACTTTATAAATTTTTATTTGCTGCACTCCTTAATAAAAGCTTCAAATAATTTAAAGAAACTATTATTTTCAGTACCCATCATTTCAGGATGCCATTGAAGTCCCATAATAAATCTATCTCCTATGTTCTCAATAGCTTCTACTACTCCATCCTCACCCTTAGCTGTCACTACTAGGTCTTGACCAACCTTGTTTACACCTTGATGATGAAAGCTATTTATTTTTATTTCTGTTTCTTGCAATATGCTATATAACCTACTATTCTCTTCAACTATGGCCTTTTGACATCCATAATTTTTAGGATATGCTAATTGGAAATGCTCTCTTTCCGTAACCTTTTCAACTACTAAATCTTGATGAAGTGTTCCCCCCTTTACTACATTCAACAATTGACATCCTCTGCATATACCTATAATTGGCATACTAAAGTCATTTATTGCTTTTGTAACTAGATTAAATTCTGTATCATCACGTTTGATAGATATCTCTCCTAAAGAAGCTATTGGTACTTCGTTATAAAGCAATGGATTTACATCATTTCCTCCTGTCATAACTAATCCATCCAATACACTTAGAACCGGTAGCAAATTTTCAACATTTTCAACTGCAGGCAATATAACTGGAACCCCTCCCGCTGATTCTATAGCGCTGATGTAATCATCCGCAATTAACTGCCATTGTTGTAGTGGTGCACCTAACTTTGCTAATTTCCCTACTTCATCATTTGAAGTAAAGTTAGATGTGATTCCTATGATTGGTTTTTTCATTTTCTTTTCCTCCGTTAAATAATATTTAGACTTTTCAACTACTCTGTATAAACCTTTATTAGTTATATACATTTTCATAATGTTTAAATTTTATATAAGTCTCTAACTATATACTAGCAATATTCATGCCAAGGTTTAACTCCTTATTAAATATGCAGAAAACCTTTATTTTCAACGATTTTCAGCATTAAAAATCAAATGAATAAAGACCTCATTATCAATTCGATTTATCAAAATGATAATAAGACCTTTTTAACTGAAATTCTCTAGAGTTTATCGCACTTTTCAAAATTTATCAAATTAGAAAATCTATTTTCATTTTGATAAATTTACTGAATATGCTTTAATCTTCTATATAATGTAGTAAGACTTATCCCCACTTCTTCTGCAATTCTTCTTTTACTATCTATATCATCACCATATTCAATGAGTAATCGTCTTATTGTATCAAGCTCTATTTCTTTGATATTTTTACTTTTTAAAACTGTTTACCATTTACAACCTGATTTTTTATTTTAGGAGATATACTTTCATACTGTATTATATCACTTTCTTCAACATGAATCTTCTATTTAAATTCTTTCTTCTACACCCACATCATGCTTCCCCATTGATTTCCATATAACTGCTCCAACTATAAATCCAAGCACAGATGGAACAATCCAGGCAAAGCCATAGCCTGCCAAAGGAATTTTCATAATTAGATTATCCAGTGCTGGTGTTTGAAGTGAAATTAGCCCATTAGCTCTTGCAACTGAAAAAGCATCATATGTACTTAGCAAGGTTGCCATATAAATCGAACCTTTCCACGCTCCATCATTTGGTACAGATTTTTTAAAAACTCCTAAAATAGTCATAATAATTGACATTGGATAAGTGAAAGCAAAAATAGGTCCTGATACCTTTAATACAAAATTTACTCCTGTGGAGGCCATTAAGAAAATTATAGTTGTTACAACTGCCGCAATAACTTTGTAATTCCATTTTCCCTTTGATAATTCCTCTATCCACTCTGCACTAGTGGCAATCATGCCTACAGCAGTAGTGAAACATGCGATTATTATTGCTAATGACAGTATTACAACTCCACCATATCCAGCTAATTTTCTAACTAATCCTACAAGTAAAGTTGTATTGTCAGTATCTGCAGAAAATAGAGCATTTCCTGTTGCTCCCATGTAGCACATACCTCCATAAATAATGAATAGAAGCACGAATGCGATAGTTATGGCCTTATACAAAACATTTTTTCTTTCTTTCTCTTCTATATATCCCTTTTTCTTTATGGCTGACAAAAATATACCTGCACAAACAAGTCCTGTTCCTACATCTCCCGTATTATACGCTGTGAGAAGTGCGTTGGCAAATGGATTTTCAACACTTCCACCTGAAGCCTTTCCTATTGGATTTACAAAAGCTAAAATAACTATGATAATTAAAAATACTAAGAGAAATGGAGTTAAATATTTACCTATTTTATCAACTACTTCTGATTTATTATTTACAAGGTAATATGATAAGCCAAAGAAAACAATAAGAAATGCCCACTTACTCCATGCTGGAAGATTAGGAAATATTCCAAGTATGCCAATTTCATATGCAACTCCGCCACATCTTGGAATTGTTCCAAATAGTATTATTAGAAGCCCTAACACCATATAAAGAATGTGCCACCAAGAATTTATATGCTTTGTTATATCCTGAAGCCCACTCCCCATGTTTCCTACCGCTGCTACAGCCATCATAGGAAGTAGTATTCCAGTTAAAGTCATTCCTAATACTCCTGCTAGGACATTAGATCCTGAAACTAACCCTATTTGTGGAGGAAAAATTAAATTTCCAGCTCCAAAGAATATAGCAAAAATAGTAAAACCAAGAATTATGCTATCGCGTGTAGAATTCTTTTTCATATCACTTACCCATCCTTTCAAATATCATTTTTCCACTAATAAATGTTTTGACAACCTGCACTTTATTAATATTCTCCTTTTGAATAGCTAATTTCTCTACTTCATCATTTGAAGTAAAGTTAGATGTGATTCCTATGATTGTTTTTTTCATTTTCTTTTCCTCCGTTAAATAATATTTAGACTTTTCAACTACTCTG
>DALZNT010000021.1:0-41830 GCA_032005505.1 Clostridium sp.
ATTCAAATAAATATAAATTTTTTATAAAAATATTATTAAATATATCAATATTACATTGACACCGGAAATTGCTATGATATTATATAGGTATGTTGCATTAAACGAACGGATGTAATAATAATTGAGTTATCTTCACATAATAAAGAGAAGTCACTCGAAATATAATTAGAAATGAGGTAATAATATGTCAATAGTTAATATTAGTGAAAAAGCTACTGTTGAATTCATGCAATTCTTAAAGGATAACGAAGTTACTGCTAATGAAGTAAGAATACACTTCGCTGGTAACGGTTGTGGCGGTCCAGTTTTCAACTTAGTTTTAGATACAAAGAAAGAAACAGATAATACTGAAGTTGTAGAAGGACTTACTTTCTTAGTAGACCAATCAATAACTGACCAATTCGGAGCACTTTCAATTCTTTGTGCTGAAGAAAATGGTAGAGGTGGATTCTCTATAGAACCAGAAATTAAACCAGCTGGTGGCGGATGTGGCGGAAGCTGTAGCAGCTGCGGCTAAGCTTAATTTAATAATTATGATTAATTTGCAATGTGGATTTTAAACCACATTGCTTTTTTTATGCATATTTTGATTGAAAAAGAGGTGCTAAGCTAATGAATAAAACATTAAAGACTGTTTAAACTAAATAGGACAAATAATCTAGGAGGTAATATTATGGCAAAAGCAGGTATGAGAAGACCAGATCCTCGTGAACCACATGGAACAGAGAGTAATAAAATAAATCATTTCCCTAAAAACTCAGTTCATCCAGTGCCAGAGATTCAAGGAAAAGCAAAAACTTCAGACAAGAAAGCTAAACCTATCAATTACGATGGAAAGTGGTAATAAAATTTAAATCTTAATTAAAGCCAAGTAGCACATAATTTGCTACTTGGTTATTTTTTTATACATAAATATCCTTAATTCAATTTATTTATCAAAGCTTATATGCTATAATATACAATTGATAATTAAATATACTTAGCTTTGAAAGAAGGAGACTTTTTAGATGGATAAAAACTTAAAGTACTATATTGAAACTTGGGGTTGCCAAATGAATGAGGAGGATTCTGAAAAGTTATCAGGGGGACTTAAACCTCTTGGTCATACTAGAACTGAATCTAAAGAAGAGGCAGATATAATCGTATATAACACTTGTTGTGTTAGAGAAAATGCAGAGCAAAAGGTTGATGGAAACATTGGAGCTTTAAAAAAGCTTAAAAAAGCTCATCCTGAAAAGATTATCGCTGTTACTGGATGCATGATGCAACAGGAAGGTATGGCTGATAAAATAATAAGTAAGTTCCCATATGTAGATATAATTATCGGAACGCACAATGCATATAAGTTCACTGAGTATCTTGGAAGAGCTTTAGGCGGAGAAAGACCAATAGTTGAAATTTGGGATAAGGAAGCTGATATCATAGAAGGAGCTTTAATAGATAGAGCTAATAGCATGAAAGGCTTTGTAACTATTATGTATGGATGCAACAACTTCTGTACCTATTGTATTGTTCCTCACGTAAGAGGTCGTGAAAGAAGTAGAGCTTCTGCAGAAATTGTTAAAGAGATAGAATCAATGGTTGCAGAGGGATATAAAGAGATTACTCTTTTAGGACAAAATGTTAATTCTTATGGTAAAGGTCTAGATGAAAACATAAATTTTGCTGAGCTTTTAAGAAAGATTGACAAAATAGAAGGTATTGAGAGAGTTAGATTTATGACATCTCACCCTAAAGATTTAAGTGATGAGGTTATAGATGTAATTGCAGAAGGAGAAAAATTATGTGAGTCAATTCACCTTCCAGTGCAATCAGGTTCATCTAGAATACTAAAAAAGATGAATAGACATTATACTAGAGAGCAATATATAGAAACAGTTAAAAAGATTAAAGAAAGAATTCCTAATGTAACTTTATCTACTGACATAATAATTGGTTTCCCAGGTGAGACAGAGGAGGACTTCTTAGATACATTGAATCTTGTTAAAGAAGTTGAATATGATTCTGCATTTACATTCTTATATTCTAAGAGAAGTGGAACACCTGCTGATATGATGTTTGACCAAATAGATGAAAAAACAAAAAAAGATAGATTTGACAGACTTTTGAAAGCTGTAAATGAAATTTGTGCTAAAAAGAATAAGCTTTATGATGGACGTATCGTAGAAGTTCTAGTAGAAGGCCAAAGTAAAAATGATAACTCTAAGCTAACTGGAAGAACTAGAACTAGCAAACTTGTTAATTTTACTGGAAACAAAGACAGTATCGGTAAATTAGTTAACGTTAAAATCACTAAAGCAAATTCCTTCTCCTTAATTGGGGAGGAAATATAAAAAAGCGACATAGTCGCTTTTTTTATCAATGAAATTTAAAAGGAGTGATATATCGTGGCATTAACACCAATGATGCAGCAATATTTTGAGGTTAAAGATAGATATAAAGAGTGTATCCTATTTTTTAGATTAGGAGACTTCTATGAAATGTTCTTTGATGACGCTAAAACTGCCTCAAAAGAATTAAAATTAACACTAACAGGTCGAGATTGTGGATTAGATGAGAGAGCTCCTATGTGTGGCATACCTTTTCATGCTGCAAAAAACTATATTGGAGCTCTTATCGCTAAGGGGTTTAAAGTTGCTATTTGTGAGCAGGTTGAAGATCCTGCTGTGGCTAAAGGAATTGTTAAAAGAGATGTGGTTAAGGTATATACCCCTGGAACTTATACAGAGGGATCTTATCTAGATGAAAATGAAAATAGTTATATGGCTAGCCTATGTGTTGATAATGATGTTATAGCTCTAGCTTTCTGTGATGTTTCTACAGGTGAGTTTTATACAACTAAATGTGAATACAACATAACTCTTGCTATAGATGAGTTATGTAAGTTTAACCCTCGTGAAGTTGTTATAAGTGAGGACTTTAAGGATAAAATCCTAGAGGAAATAAATAATCGTACTAATTTTTATATATCTCATTTTTCTAATGAAAACTTTGATATCAGTACTCATGATTTAATATCTCAATTTAGAGATTTAGAATTAGAAGGATTATCAAGTATAGAGTTAAAAGCTTGTAATGGACTTATAAGATATATAAAAGAAACTCAAAAGATATCTCTAGCTCATATAAATCATATAGAACAATACAACATTTCTACTTATATGACAATCGACATTAACTCAAGAAAGAATTTAGAGATTGTAGAAAGCTTAAGAGATAAAAATAAGCGAGGTACACTTTTATCAGTCATTGATAGGACTAATACATCAATGGGTGGCAGACGTATTAGAAAGTGGTTAGAAGAGCCTTTAATCATAAAGGCAGATATATTAAATAGACAACAGGCAGTAGAAGAGTTTAACAATGATATAATTCTTTTAGAGGATTTAAAAGAAGCTTTAAAGAGCATCTATGACATTGAAAGATTAGTAGGGAAAATAAGTTCAACAGCTATCAACGCTAAAGAACTAATAGCATTAAAAAACTCTTTAAGCAAGATACCAGCTGTTAAAAATCTAATTGCACCACTAAAAAGTCCTTTTATGATAGATATCTTTAATAATATGGATGAATTAAAGGATGTACACGAATTCCTTGAAAAATCAGTAATGGATGAGCCTTCATTATCTGTAAAGGAAGGTAATATCATAAAAAGTGGATATAATACATTAGTAGATGAACTTAGAGAAAGTAAAACTAGTGGTAAGATGTGGCTTGCAAACTTAGAAAGCGAAGAAAGAGCTGCAACGGGAATAAAATCTCTTAAAATTTCCTACAATAAAGTTTTTGGATATTTCATTGAGGTTACAAAATCAAATCTTTCCTCAGTGCCAGAGGGTAGATATATACGTAAACAGACTCTTTCTAATGCTGAGAGATATATAACTCCAGAGCTTAAGGAAATGGAAGATAAAATTCTAGGGGCAGAAGAAAAGCTTATAGCTTTGGAATATAAACTATTCTTAGAAATAAGGGCTTCACTTGAAGAAAATATTAATAGAATGAAAAATACAGCTAAGTTAATTTCTGAAATTGACTGTATTTGGTCCTTAGCTATGGTTGCAAAGGAAAACAATTATGTTAAACCTACAATCAACACAGAAGGAATTATTAATATCGAAGATGGTAGACATCCAGTTGTTGAAACACTAACGAAGGCTAACACATTTATTGCTAACGATACAAAGTTAAATTTAACAGATGATAGACTTATGTTAATCACTGGTCCTAATATGGCTGGTAAATCTACTTATATGAGACAGGTAGCTTTAATTACTATTCTTGGACAAATGGGTAGTTTTGTACCTGCTAAGAGTGCTAATCTCTCAATTTGTGATAAGGTGTTTACTCGTATAGGAGCTTCTGATGATCTAGCTGGTGGTAAAAGTACTTTTATGGTGGAGATGTGGGAGGTTTCTAACATCTTAAAGAATGCCACAAATAAAAGCTTAGTACTTCTTGATGAAGTTGGAAGAGGTACCAGTACCTATGATGGTTTAAGCATCGCTTGGTCCGTGATAGAGTATATTTGCAGTAATTCTAATATTAAGTGCAAAACATTATTTGCTACTCACTATCATGAGCTTACTAAACTAGAAGGTGAGATACCTGGAGTTAAAAACTATTCTATATCTGCTAAGAAGATAGAGAATAACATCATTTTCTTACGTAAAATCATAAGAGGTGGAGCAGATGAATCTTATGGTATAGAAGTTGCTAAGTTAGCTGGACTTCCAAATGAAGTAATCTCAAGAGCAAGAGAAATCCTTGTTACATTAGAGGATGACTCATTTAAATCGGAGCACAAAGCTCATATGATAGAAGAACAGGTTTTATCTATCCCTAAAGTTAGTGATGATTATGAAAAACCATTAACAGAAGAAAATAAAATTACACCTGCAGTATCTAAAGTTAAAGAAGAAGCTGCTATAACTCAAATAAATTTTGAAGATATAGCTAAACAAAATTTAATAGAAGAGATTAAAAATATAGATGTTCTTAGATTAAATCCTATGGAAGGGTTTAATAAATTATATGAAATAATAAATAAAGCAAAAAATATATAAATTATAAGGTAGGTGTAGTATGAGAAGAATTAATCTACTATCTGAAAACACTGCCAATCAAATAGCAGCAGGAGAGGTTGTTGAAAGAGCTAGTTCTGTAGTAAAGGAGCTAGTTGAAAACAGTCTTGATGCAGAAAGTAAAAACGTAACTATTGAAATTGAAGAAAGTGGGAATAAGCTTATTAGAATCATCGATGATGGAAGTGGAATTCACCCTGAAGATGTATCTAAAGCCTTTATGCCACACGGTACTAGTAAAATCTCTACCTTAGAAGATATTTATGGAATTCAGTCCTTTGGATTTAGGGGAGAGGCTCTTCCAAGTATAGCTGCGATCTCAAGGGTAAAGCTTAAATCGAGACCAGCAGCCTTTGAATATGGCAAGGAGATTTCAATTGAAGGTGGAAAGCTTATTCATGAAATTGATTTGGGCTGTAATTTAGGAACTGAAATGGAGGTAAGAGATCTATTCTTTAATACACCTGCAAGACAAAAGTTTCTAAAGTCACCACAGCGTGAAAAATCTCTAATCAATGATTTAGTGTTAAAATTAGCACTGGGTAGCTATAAAACTTCAATGACTCTTATAAGTGATGGCAAACAAGTGTTCAAAACCTTCGGAGAAGAAGAACTTGATAAAAATCTTCGTATCCTTTACGGTAAGGAAGTATATGAAAATGTTATTCCCATAGAAAATCATAGTGATATTCTATCTGTATATGGGTATATAGGTAATGAAAGTATAAGTCGTGGAAGCAGGAATAGACAAAGCATATTTGTTAATAAAAGACTTATAAAGAGTCCTTTAATAACAGCTGCCGTGGAGAATGCTTTTAAATCTTTTATTATGGTAAACAAGTTTCCTTTCTTCGTAATATATATCGATATATTCCCAGAGTTTATTGATCCAAATGTTCATCCGACTAAAAATGAAGTTAAGTTTTTAGAGGATAGAGTTCTCTTTAAAACAGTTTTTGATGGTGTTCACACAGCATTAAAGGAGGCTCTAAAAAAAAGTTTTATTATTCCTGAAGAGATAGATGAAGTTGCACCATTTAGGCAACCAGTTGAAAGAGATTATGCAGCTGAGGTTAGTCAGATGAGTTTACATGAGTATTCCCCAGTAACTAAAGTTAACGAAAGTCATTTAAATGGTTCTACATCAACATCCTATATAAAGGAATCTATTAATACATTTCCTAAGAGTGAAATGGTCACAGAGTCTATAGCAGGTAAATCTGTTTCTACCGAGTTATGTGACCGACCTATTATAAAAGAGATAACTGAAGATGATATCTACATTAAAGAGGGGAATTTAACTGCAGTAAATGCCTATGGTGAAGAACAAGGAAAGTTTCCTAAATTAAAACTAATTGGACAATGCTTTAATAGCTATATAATAGGGGAATATATGAATGAGCTTTACATAATTGATCAACATGCTGCTCATGAGAAGATATTATTCGAAAAATATAGAAAGAATATCAGTGACCTCACAGTTGTGAGTCAAATTCTTGCAATTCCTGCGATGATTCCTCTAACTTTTGATGAATATGCCCTTTTTAAGGACAATGAACAAGTGTTCTTAAATATGGGGTTCATGGTAGAGGATTTTGGAGATAGTGATGTTTTAGTAAGGGAAGTGCCTTTATTCTTAGGCAATCCTCAAATAAATAAACTGTTTCACGAAATACTTGATAATATTAGAGCTATGGGAAGTGGATTAACTGTTGATGTTAAATACGACAAGATAGCATCATTAGCGTGTAGAGCAGCTGTTAAAGCAAATGATAAGTTATCAGATATAGAAATTTTGGGGTTACTTGATGAACTTAGACATATTGATGAGCCATTTACATGTCCTCATGGTAGACCAACAATATTAAAATATACAATAAAAGATATCGAGAAGATATTTAAGAGAATATAGATAGATACTATTAGAAAGGGTTGAAATATGAAGGACTTATTTATATTAGCTGGTCCAACAGGGATAGGTAAAACTAAAATCTCCTTAACGTTAGCTGAGAAGCTTCATGGAGAAATCATCTCTGCAGACTCCATGCAAATTTATAAAAAGATGGATATTGGATCTGCTAAAATACTGGTGGAAGAAATGATGGGAGTACCTCACCATTTAATAGATTTTTTAGATCCTGCAGAAAGCTTTAGTGTTGCGGAATTTAGTTCTATGTCAAAAGCAATAGTAGATGAAATATATGATAGGAATCATCTTCCTATGTTAGTTGGGGGTACTGGATTATATATAAATTCTTTAATATATAATTATAGTTTTGCAGAAAGTAATAAGGATGAGAAGTATCGTAAGGAGCTAGAAGCAATTGCTGCTGAAAAGGGCGTTGAATTCGTTCATAGCATGCTTAAAGATATAGATGAAGTAAGTTATAATAAATTATATCCAAATGACTTGAAGAGGGTAATTAGAGCTTTAGAGGTATATAAAGTATCTGGAATATCAATTTCAGAAGCCTCCAAGAATGAAGATGTCTTCAAAATTCCGTATAATGTATTCTATTATGTGTTAAACATGGATAGAGCAAAACTATATGAAAGAATTAATAAAAGAGTAGATATAATGATGGAAACTGGACTTCTAGATGAAGTTATTAAGCTTTCTAAAGAAGGTTATTCTAAAGATATGCAATCTATGAAGGGAATAGGATATAAAGAAATCTTAGAAGCTTTAGATGGCGAAGTATCTATGGATAAAGCTGTAGAGAATATAAAGCAGTTTAGTAGAAATTATGCTAAAAGACAGCTTACATGGTTTAGAAAGGATCCTAGAGCTATCTGGATAGATAAAGATAACTTTAAGGATGATGATGAGGTAGCCGCTTTTATTATTGAAGATTTTAGAAAAAGAAGAGAAGTTAATAAAAATTCTCTCTAAATAAGAGTTTAGATTTTATAGGTAGGGGGATGAGCTTATTATTTGCGTAATCTTTCTACCTATGTTAGTATAAGAATGTTATTTTGTATTAAGGAGAGATTTTATGATAGATATTACTAAAGAATATTTAATTAATAACTTTAAAATAAATGAAGAGGCATTTAAGGTTTCTGAAGAAGCCATAAAAGATGTAGAGGAACAGTTTAAAGTGTTAGATGACATTCGTGAATACAACCAGTTGAAAGTTCTAAACGCGTTTCAACAAGAGCGAATTAGTGATATGCACTTCACAAATTCTAGCGGATATGGATATGGAGATGTAGGAAGAGACTCTTTAGATAAAGTTTTTGCGAGAGTATTTAATACAGAATCTGCTTTGGTTCGTCCTCATTTTGTTAATGGAACTCATGCTATTGGATGTTCATTGTTTGGAAATCTAAGACCAGGAGATACACTTTTAACGGTATGTGGTTCACCTTATGATACTTTACATAATATTATTGGAATAACTAAGGATGCTAATATTGGTTCCTTAAAAGAATACGGTGTTAATTATAAACAATTAGAATTAACTTCAAATGGTAAAGTTAATATTGAAGAAATGAAAAGAGCTTTAAAAGAAGATTCTTCAATAAAGATGGTACATATTCAAAGATCAACAGGATATGGATGGAGAAACTCACTAATGGTTAGCGAAATAGAAGGCGTAATAAATGCTGCTAAAGAAGCTAAAAGCGATGTAATATGCTTTGTAGATAATTGTTATGGAGAGTTTGTAGATACTATGGAGCCTACAGAGGTAGGAGCAGATTTAGTAGCCGGTTCACTGATCAAAAACATAGGTGGAGGAATTGCTCCAACTGGTGGATATATAGCTGGTAAAGAAGCTTATGTAACTCAAGCGGCATATAGATTAACTATTCCTGGTATAGGTGGTGAATGCGGTTCAACTTTCGGTGTTATGAGAACACTATTCCAAGGATTATTTTTAGCTCCTCACGTAGCGATGGAAGCTGTTAAAACGGCAATTTTCTGTGCTAGAATGATGGAACTCTTAGGCTTTGAAGTTATTCCAAAGTCTACTGAAAGAAGAAGTGACATAATACAAGCTATTAAATTTAATGATAAAGAAAAGCTAATTAAATTCTGTAAGGGTATTCAAGCTGGTTCCCCAATAGATTCCTTCGTTGAATGTGAACCATGGGATATGCCAGGTTATGAAGATGAGGTTATAATGGCTGCTGGTGCATTTATTCAAGGTTCTTCCATTGAATTATCTGCAGATGCTCCAATAAGAGAGCCTTATATAGCATACCTACAAGGCGGTCTTACTTTTGACCATGGTAAAACAGGTGTTCTAATGGCTATTTCAAGGATTTTATCATAAGTGACACTCTAAATCTTCACCAAAGGGCACGCGGGATTTAATAAGTTAAATAAAAAAAATTAAGAAGCTAGTTAGTAGCTTCTTAATATTTTCTGTAGATACCTGAAAGTTTGCCTAGAATTTTGCAATCATCTACGATAATTGGTCTCATGGCAGAGTTTTCTGGTTGCAATCTAATATATCCATTTTCTTTGTAAAATCTTTTTATAGTAGCTTCATTTTCTATTAGTGCTACTATAATATCACCATTTGAAGCTGTGGAGCATTTTTCTATTATAGCTAGGTCTTTGTCATGAATACCGGCTTCAATCATACTATCACCTTGAACTCTTAGTATGAATAATTCATTAGTACTATTTACAAACTCTAGAGGAATAGTTAAATAATCTTCTATGCTTTCTTCAGCAAGAATTGGTATACCAGCTGTAACTTTACCTACAATAGGAATATCAATCATTTCTTTTCTTTGATATGGCTCTTGTAAAAGTTCAATAGCTCTAGGTTTAGTAGGATCACGTCTTATTAAGCCCTTCTTCTCAAGTCTGGTAAGATGACCATGAACTGTAGAAGTTGAACTAAGATTTACAGCTTCACAGATTTCTCTAACTGAAGGTGGATATCCTTTGGCATTGACTTGACTTTTGATAAATTCATAAATTTCAGCCTGTTTACTACTTTTAATGTCAATCATAAAAACACCTCTCAATCGAGGTAATTATAACATAATTATTGGGAAATATCAAACCTCTGTTTGCATTTTTATATATTTCGACTATAATTTATTTATAATTTCATATATTTTTAAAATTGGAGATGAGAAAATGAAAAACTTTCAAGAGTTAGGAGTTAATCCTAACATTATACAAACGTTAAGTGAATTAAACATAACAATACCAACTAAAATACAAGAAATGTCTATACCTAAAATAGGTGAGAACCTAGATGTGATGCTACAAAGTGAAACCGGAAGTGGTAAAACATTAGCATATTTACTTCCTCTTATTGAAAAAATTAATTTTGAAAAGAAGGAAAATCAATTTATAATTCTAGTTCCAACCCATGAATTAGCAATACAAGTTAATGATGTATTAAATAGAATAGACGAAAAATCATCACAACCTATTAAATCTATGGTTATAATGGGGGATGTAAATATCAAAAGACAAGTAGAAAAGCTTCGTGAAAAGCCTCAATTTGTTATAGGTTCTCCGGGGAGAATACTTGAGCTTATAAAGTTAAAGAAAATTACCGCTCATACTGTGAAAACTATAGTTATTGATGAATGTGATAAGTTATTAGATAAAAATAACATAGAGGTTGTGAAAAATGTAATTAAAACTACCCTTAGAGATAGACAATTAATTATGGCTTCTGCAACATTAACAGAAGAAACTTTAGCTATAGGTAATGAGATGATGAAATCTCCAGAAGTTGTTAAGTGTTCTACTGAGTCTGAAGTTAATCCTAATATAACGAATCTTTATGTTGTATGTGAAAAAAGAGATAAAGTATTAGTTTTAAGAAAGCTGATGGCTTCAATTCAACCGAAAAAAGCTATAGCATTTATAAATAAAACCGATGAAATTGAAATTCTAACCTCAAAGCTGCAATTCCACGGATTAAAAGCTGACGGAATTCATGGAAGCTTCATGAAAAACGATAGACGTAAAGCTATGAGTGACTTTAAAGCTGAAAGAATAAATCTTCTAGTTTCATCCGATTTATCTGCTCGTGGGCTTGATATTGATGGTGTTACACATATATTTAACATCGATTTGCCAGAAGATATGAACACTTATCTTCATAGAGCTGGAAGAACAGCTCGTGGAAATAATAAGGGTACTGTTATCTCTATTGTATGTCCAACTGAAATTGCTATACTAAAGACTTTTGGTAAAAGCTTGAAATTTGATTTAACTGAAAAGACATTATCTTTTGGAAATCTTTTTGATGTTAAAAGTGTAGTTAAGGAAGAAAAGAAGCCTGCTGGAAAGCCGAAGAAAAAGGTAGCTAATAATAAAGAAGGATTCAGTACATCAAAATCAAGTAATAAATTTGAAAACAAAGGTGAGAATAAGAGTAGTTTTTCAAATAGTAAGCCTGGTGCTAAAGCTTCTTCAAATAAAGGTAAAAATAAACCTTCCTATAAATCTAGTAAATAATTAATATAGCTGAGATGTCTAGCATATAAATTACTATAGAGCTCTATTTAGGGGGATTTATGTCTAGGCATTTTACTAACAAAATTCATTTAAGTGATGAAATAGAGAATATTATTAAAACATCAGACTTCTTAGGAAAAGGGAATAATGGAGTAGTATACAAAATCGATGAAAAGAAAATCATAAAAATATTCAACGAAGAAAAGGTATGTAAAAAAGAACTTGGCATTTTAAAGGCTTCTTGTAAATGTACGTCTTTTCCTCAGGTGTACGGTAATGGTGACTACTATATTATTAGGGATTTTGTGGACGGCATTAGACTTGATAAGTATTTAAATAAGAATCAAATTAATCGAGAAATTGTTCAAAGTATAGTAAATTTAATTGATGATTTTAAGACTTTGAACTATAAAAAGCTTGATATGCGGTGCAAAGATCTATATGTGCAAGAAGATTTCTCATTAAAGGTAATAGATCCTAAAAATAACTATAGTAAATACATGTCCTTTCCAAGACATCTTATGAAGGGGATTTATAAACGAAACCAAATAGGAGATTTTTTCTACTATCTTCGTGAAATTGATTATAAACTCTATGAAAAATGGAAAAAACAATTCCAACAGTATATTTATTCCCTAAGTGAACTTCCATAAAAAATCACCTAAACTATTTGTTTAGGTGATTTTCTTATTATTAATAAAATATTTATTTTAGTTATTGCCTTTAAAATGGTAAACTATATAGGTGATATGAAAATATTAGAAAATACATAAAAAGGAGACGTGCCAAATGAAAAATAGTAAAATAGGAACCATACTTATTACAGCTTTATTAGCTATAACGTTAGTAGGTTGTAAATCTTCCTCAAATTCGGGAGATAAAAATACATCATCAGGTAACTCTGATAATGCTTCTGCTAATGAATACCTTTCTAAAGAAACGGAAAAGAAAAGTGATGATAAAAACCCGGTAGCAACAATTGAAATGGAAGATGGAGAAATAATAAAGATAGAATTATATCCTGAAACTGCTCCAAATACAGTAAGAAACTTTATTAATCTTGCAAACAGCAGTTTCTATGATGGCTTAATCTTTCACAGGGTAAAGGAAGGCTTCATGATTCAAGGTGGAGACCCTGACGGAAATGGTACTGGTGGACCAGATTATTCTATCTACGGAGAATTCTCTAATAATAATTTTGAAAACACTTTATCTCACGAAAGAGGGGTTATCTCCATGGCTAGATCCCAAAATAATAACTCTGCTGGCTCACAATTCTTTATTATGCATGCAGATGATAAGGGGTTAGATGGTGAATATGCTGCCTTTGGTAAGGTTGTTGAAGGATTGGATGTAGTTGACTCTATAGCGACCACTAAAACTAAAAATGAAAAACCGGTTAAGGATGCTAAAATTAAATCCATAACTGTTGATACATTTGGAGTAGATTATAAAGAACCTACCCACTATACAAAGTAAATTTCATTTAAAACCAGCCTTTGGCTGGTTTTTATTATTGCTTCCTCTTTTTGAACCTTGCTTTAATCGTTTTTTTAGCCTTATTTTTCACATCCGCTAAAATTCATTTTTGAAATTCAAATAAGTTTTCAATCTTATAATCCTACTTCCTCTTTTTTTTCAAATTTAAAATTCTCTGTATACCTTATTTTTTAATAAATTTTTCATTCCTAATCCCATTCAATATAATATAAGTTATATTGAATGGAATTTATACTCACAAGCGATGTTTACATTGTAAACATCGAGTATACATAAATAAACTACTTGTATACATGAGTTTGTCATGGTATACTTATATTGCGGATTACAAAAGGATAAAATATTAAGAAATACGGGAGAGTTTTTAAGATGGATGCAATTTTAAGTGTAAGAATAAATGAGGAAGCAAAGGAAAAGTTTCTTAAATTAGCAGAAGAACAAGGTATTAACAATAAAGAATTTTTGGATTTAATCATAAAGAGCTATGAAATGAATAAAATAGCAGCAGATGCAGACTATATTAAGAATGATATAGATGAACTTCAGTTAATTATAAAGAGAGTAGTAGATATATATGTAAACATTATTGATAAAAATAAAGTTAGAACTTTAGAACTTACAAATAATTTTCAAGCTAATTTAAGCCAAGAGGAAGCCAAGGGTGAAAAATTAAGAAATGAAGCAACAAATAGTAAAAAAGAGGTAGAAACACTAATTTTAGATAATAAAAAGCTAAATGAATCCCTACAAGAAGTGAGAAACCAGCTTTTAAAAGAAAAAGATGATTTAAAAGAGTATAAAGAAATGAATGCCATTCTAAAGGATAAACTAAATGACTTTAATCTGTATAAAGCTACCTGTGAAGAATTAAAAATAGCTAATAATAAGCTTGTTTTAGATATGGATCAAGCAAAAATTGAAAAGGAAGCGCTTTTAAATGAAGTTTTATCACTGAAAAATACTAATAGTATTTTATCTAATAAGATGAGTGATTCTGAAGCAACTTATCAGGTTAAAATTAAGGATATGCAAGAAAGCTTTACTTCTAAAGAGTTACTAAAAGATAGTGAATTTAGTTTATTGCTTCAAAAGGAATTACTACAAAAAGAACAAGGACTTCGCCAAGAAATTTGGAATATGAAAGCTGAGTATGATGAAAAAATTTCAAAGCTTATGAAAGAAAAAGAAGATTTGATTTTTAAAATTTCTGCAGTTGCTAACACTAAGGAAAAGATATAACGTAAAAGGAGGTTGTCAATTAAGTTAAATTGAGCAACCTCCTTTTATGTTATCGGATAGATTAATGATTATAGTCATTATATGCATTTCCAACAATTTCTAAATATTTCATAAAATTATCTTTGTCTTCAGTTGATACTTCGGTTAGAGCATATTCAACGAATTTACATCTTTCCACCAATACTTCTTCAAGAATCTTATGACCCTTTTCTAAAGCTTTAATACGTACAATTCTTCTATCTTTGCAATCTCTAATCCTTTGTACTAACTCCTTTGCTTCCATGCGATCGACAAGATCTGTAATGGTACTAGGCGCCTGATAAAGTTTACAGCTTAATTCACTGATTGTAACTTCATCATGATTAATTATTATTTGCAAAGCTTCAAACTGAGCAGGGGTAATATCATAATCGTCTAATATTGATCTACCTTTTTTCTTTATGTAAAAACATACTTTTCTTAATAACATTTCAATTTCTTTAATCTGTGGATTTTCATAACCGTTCAAAAAAATCACTCCTAAACTATACATATTATTAATATTAATACCATATGTTCAACAATAATTATATACTTTTTTATCTATATAGTCAATTAATTACAATTTTTAGCATATATATCAAAAGAAAACACCTCAAATAATGAAAGTTTCATTATTTGAGGTGTTAAATATATCTAATACTTTATATATTATTCTTTTATTTTAGCAATGCTTTCTAAACAATCTTGGCAAATATTTTTACCTTTATAGTTTTGTACATCTCTAGCGTTTCCGCAGAATAAACATGCTGGCTCATACTTTTTAAGTATTATTTGATCTCTGTCTACATAGATTTCTAGAGCATCTTTTATCTCGATGTCTAATGTTCTTCTTAATTCGATTGGAATTACTATTCTTCCTAATTCGTCTACTTTTCTTACGATTCCTGTTGATTTCATTTTATTTCCTCCTAATGTTTTGTGATTATACTTTCTTCAGTGATAATTTGATATAAATATATAACTATTATAAACTGTACATATTATTAAATTATCCAATTAAAATTAAATTATACATTAATAGTTAATGTATAGCTATTATAACTTATTTTTATAAAAATTAATAGACATTTTTTTAATTATTTATAACTTTTCTTAATAATTTACAATTTATTTCGATGTTTTTCTAGTTTTCTACCTATAATTGGTAAACTGTATAGCTATTCCGTAATCCTTGGACTTCAATAGTTGCATCACGGATTGAAGCTCATCTTTATCTTTTCCAGTTATTCTCAATTGATTATCCATAATTTGAGCCTGAACCTTGATTTTCGTAGATTTAATATCTGACACCATTTTTTTAGCCTTATCCGAGTCTATTCCTTTTATAAGCTTACAATCTACCTTAGTTGTTCCAAGGGATCCAGAATCTATTTTTCCAATTTCTAAAGCTTTGGATGAAATACCTCTTTTTATAAACTTACCTTGCAGGATATCTATTACACTATTTAGTTTAAACTCATCATCTGAAATGATTTTCACATCATCTTTTACTAAATTAATCTCTGTTTTTGTTCCTTTGAAATCATATCTCTGCTTAATTTCCTTTAGCGCCTGATTAATAGCATTATCTACCTCCTGCATATCAATTTCTGACACTACATCAAAAGAATATGTACTTGCCATATTGTTGACCTCCTTAAAATATTTAACTGTAAAAAACACATAAATATATAATAATTTATACTAAGCTCAATGTCTATATAAAATTTGTAAACTATCTATTATTTTGTAATTAACATTGAACTTTTATTCAACTTTTGCTAAAATGTTTAAATAACCTAAGATAACTAAAAAGGAGGATATCGTATGAAGGACTATATTATTAATGACAATGTAATTTCTTTTGACTGTGATGAATGTAATATTTGCACATGTGAAAACGGAAATATATGTGAGAATTGTGCTAAGTGCCTTAGCTTAGATGGATATGAAGCGAGAGCTATAAAAATAGATGAGGTATTAGATAAAGGTGAGGATTCAGATTTAAAATTTGATTTAGGAGACTTTAGTGAATTTGATTTATCTGATGGTGATGAAGAATCTTCAACAGAAGATGATACAGCTGAATCTAAAGATGAGCTACCATATATTGATGCTTTAGATGAAGGCAACTGGGAATATCTTGAGGATATTGAGGGCATGGAGGAGATGCTACATGACACCAACTCTTCAGACGTTCTAGTAGAACAATTCCCTGGTTTATACGTTATAAATAAGAAAAAGATTGATTAAAACAATTTTTTAAAAACCTAGCAGGACATTACTGCTAGGTTTTTTATGTGAGTTTATTGATTACTCATCACTAAGAGGGTGAGTTTTAATAGCATTTCGTAATGTTTCATCATCGACATGGACATAAATCTGTGTAGTACTTACATTTTCATGTCCTAAAATTTCTTGTAACGTTTTAACATCTACACCTCCATGTTTATGAAGTAGAGTAGCAGATGTATGCCTAAGCTTATGTGGCGTATATTTATCTTTATCTAATCCAGCTAATCCAACATACTTTTTAACGATTCTTTCAACACTACGTTTATTAATTCTTCTATATTTACCACTTATAAATAATGCATCCTTATCATCTGAATAAACTTTATCTGATATTTCATTTCTGATTATTAAATACCTATTAATAGCCTTTAAAGAAGCCTTATTTAAATAAATAGTTCGTTCTTTATTTCCTTTTCCAATTACGGTAAGTGTATCACCCTTAATATTTGTAAGATTAATGCTGCAGAGCTCTGAAAGACGCATACCACAGTTAAGGAATAGGGTAATGATACATAAATCTCTAGGTGAATTTTTATCCCTATTATTAGCTACAGCAAGTAAATCTTTACTTTCATCCAGAGTTAAATAAATAGGGGAGCGCTTACCCAATTTAGGACTTTCTAAATCTAAAGTTGGGTCTTGAATTATAATTTTAGCCTTTGAACATAGATAGTGGAAAAACGACTTAAGAGAAGCAACTTTTCTTGCCTTTGCGTAAGTACCATTTTCTCTCATGTTCTCAAGAAAGGAGATATAACCGTAGAAATCCACTAACTGTAAATTTCTAAGATGTTCATCACAAATATCATTAATGGGAATATCTTCAAAGGAGAATTCATCAGAAAGAGTAATTTCCTTATAGTGTAGCTTAAGATACTTAAAAAATAGTGATAAGTCATAAGCATATGCTGCAATAGTATTACTTGAAGCTCCACGAACTGAGGAGAGATAGTTAAGATAATCCTTTAAAAGCGTTGGAAGAGAATCATCATACATATAATTTAATTTAGAATTCATAAAAATAACTTCCCCTTTATAAAAATAATAGTTAATGTCGCGAAACTTACATTTCACGACATTATATATTCGATGGAAAGCGGTGAAAACCCTTTAAATTAATACTAATTTATTTGTGTAATTTTTAATACATACATTTAAATCTCCACCTATAGCCGAAGATAATGTGCATCCAGTACCATGAGTATTAGGATTATCTACCCTCTCCCCTTTAACCCAAGTCATTATACCATTAGAATATAGTAAATCATCACTGCAATCATCTAGATGCCCCTTTTTAGATTAATATCCTTAGCTTCTATTTATTTTCAATTTTTATCCCCTCCTTTAAGCTTTTACAGTCAAGGTTGCTCATAGAATCTATTAAATCATATATGATTATTCCCTAGGTTGGCATTATCCAAATCAAGTGCTGTCGAAGTTTAACATTTCCTCTCAGCCCGTACACAAGCTCCCGAACACAATATTTAATTAAGCAAATATTAGAATATTAGATTAAATCAGTCAAACTAATTATGGTATAATTAGTTTGACTGATTTAATTTTATTAACAATTTAGAGGAGATACAATATGAATCATTTTGAGAAAACACTTTTGAGTAAAGAAATCTATAAAGGAAAAGCTGTAAACTTATTTTGTGACTCTGTGCAATTAGAAAATGGTACCGAAGCTTCTCGTGATGTTATTCGCCACCCAGGTGGTGTGTGTGTTGCAGCATTAGATGAAAATTTAAATCTACTTATGGTTAGTCAATTTAGATACCCTATTGGGAGAGAGCTTTTAGAGCTTCCGGCTGGAAAGTTAGAGTATGGAGAGAATCCTAGTGAATGTGGTCTTAGAGAGCTAGAAGAAGAGACTGGATACACTGCTGATGGTCTTGAGCTTCTTGGAAAGCTCTATCCTACCCCAGCCTATGCAGATGAAGTTATTTATATATATTATACAATCAATATATCAGAATCAATACAGCATTTAGATGAGGATGAATTCTTAACGGTTAGTAAACTACCATTCTGGGATACCTACAAAATGGTTTTAAATGGTGAAATTCTCGATTCGAAGACACAAATAGCTATATTAAAGCTAGGTTCACTTTTAAGGAATGAAGATCATGAAAAATAGAAGGAGCACATTATCTATAATAATAGTTGTAATTATAAGTTGTTCTCTTATGGCTTATGTAGATGCGATTATATCACCCGTATATTTCATCAAATCTATTATTAAAATTATTACTTTTTTGACTCTGCCTTTTATTTTGTGTAGGAGAGATAAATCACTTAATTTTAATGCTCTATTTAAACTGAGTAAAAAGACTTTAATACATGCAATTACATTAGGTATACTAATATACACCCTTATAGTAGGAGCTTATTTTGCTTTAGGTACATTCTTTGATTTATCTATGGTTACCACAGCTTTAGAAAATAACATGGGGGTGAACAAAGAGAATTTCGTTTTTGTAGCTCTGTATATTTCCTTTATAAATTCGTTGTTAGAGGAATTCTTCTTTAGAGGGTTTGCTTTTTTAAGCTTAAAAGGAGTGAGTAATAGGTGTTTTGCATATGTATTTAGTTCAATTACATTTGCTCTTTATCATATAGCTATGATGACTAGCTGGTTTGAACCACTTCTATTCATATTGCTTATTGTATGTCTATTTATGGCTGGTATACTTTTTAACTGGCTAAATGAACGTTATAACAATATATATTGCTCATGGCTTGTTCACATGTGTGCTAACTTTGCTATTAATACTGTTGGTTTTATTCTCTTTGGAATAATATAAAAAAAGGATAATGAAGTCCATCTTCATTATCCTTTTTTGTAATTAACTTTAAATATGCCATTTTCACGGGACTTGAACATATGTTCTTATACTATGATTTCTGCTTTTTCTCCTAATTCATCTCTATGAGCATCAAGTACAGGATTAATATACTCTGCTATGAAGTCAACTACTTGGCCACTAGCTCTTCCAGTAAATTTACTTGGATTTATAATTGCTAAAATTTCTTCTTTAGATAATTCAAATGAATCATCAGCTAAGATTCTGTCTATCAAATCATTTCTTTCGCCAAATTCTTTTACTTGTCTTGCTGCAGCTAAAGAGTGAACTCTTATCTTCTCGTGTAGCTCTTGTCTATCTCCTCCACGCTTTACAGCTTCCATCATAATATTCTCTGTAGCCATAAATGGTAATTCGCTATTTACATGTGTAGCTATTACTTTCTCATATACCACCATATTAGATGTTATGTTCATATATAGATTAAGTACTCCATCTAATGCTAAAAACGCTTCAGCAACGGATATACGCTTATTTGCAGAGTCATCAAGTGTTCTCTCGAACCATTGTGTTGAAGCTGTTATAGCTGGGTTTAATGAGTTTACGATTATGTACCTAGCTAATGCACTAATTCTTTCACTTCTCATAGGATTTCTCTTGTATGCCATAGCCGAAGATCCTATTTGGTTCTTTTCAAATGGTTCCTCCATTTCTTTCATACTTTGAAGTAATCTCATGTCATTACTAAATTTATAAGCACTTTGAGCAATCTCTGACAAAGTATTTAATATAATAGAGTCTAATTTTCTAGAATAAGTTTGACCGGTAACTGGATAAGCTTTATCAAAGCCCATTTTCTCACATACAATTTTATCTAGTTTCTTAACCTTCTCTTCATCATCATTAAATAATGCCATAAAGCTAGCTTGAGTTCCTGTAGTTCCTTTAACTCCTCTAAACTTTATCTGATCTATTACAAAGTCTAAATTCTCTAAATCCATTAAAAGTTCTTGCATCCATAGTGTAGCTCTCTTACCTACTGTTGTAAGCTGTGCAGGCTGAAGGTGAGTAAATCCTAAGGTTGGAACATCCTTATACTTCATAGCGAAGTTACTTAATTGATCTAAAACATTAATTATTTTCTTTCTAACGATTATAAGGGCATCTCTCATTACTATAAGGTCTGTATTATCTCCTACATAACAGCTTGTAGCTCCAAGATGTATTATTCCTTTAGCAGATGGTGCTGCTACTCCATAAGTATATACATGACTCATTACATCATGTCTTACTTCCTTTTCTCTTGCTGCAGCCATCTCATAATCTATATTATCTATATTATCTCTAAGATCTTTTATTTGTTCATCAGTGATATTTAAACCTAATTCCTGCTCACCTTCTGCTAGTGCTACCCAAAGTTTTCTCCAAGTCTTAAATTTTTTCTCATCTGAAAATATGTAGCTCATTTCTTTTGATGCGTATCTAGTGTTTAATGGTGAATTATATGTATTTCTCATAATAACCTCCGTACAAAATCTTTTATTTTTGTTTTATCATTCAGAATTATAACATACTTTATAGGTAAAAGTCTATTTAAAATTCGTATTTCTATAACAATTCTGTGTAACTCTCGTTCTATTTTACCCTAACGACTCATATATATAAATAACCAATTCTAAACATTATTATTACTAACATAAAACACATATTTATAGGGGGGAACAAAATGTGTAAAATCGGTTTACTAGACAAAATATCATTAATCCTAGTTATAATGGGTGCATTAAACTGGGGACTCTTTGGCCTGCTTAATTTTGACCTAATTCATTTCATCTTTAACTTCTCTGAAATTTTAGTAAGAGCGATATATATCTTTGTAGGTATTGCAGGTATAAACTTCATAAGATTCCTATACTGCTTAACTAGGAATAAATTTAAGTAGAGCTAAGACTATACTAGTATAAATGGGATATTAAAATAGATACTTAAATCTTTTTAATATCCCATTTGAATTTACTTTTCTTCTAAAAGCTTATTTAGTTTATTTTGAACCATCCATAATTTCTTTTGCTTTCTATTATATGAAACCATAATATTTTTATTATTCATATTTTCTTCCATGATCTTCATATAGTGATCATCTGCAATTTTAAAAGCATCTCTTATTACTAAAAGCTCATCTTTAGTAAACATTGAAACTCCTCCATTCACTTATATATTCATTTTATTATATCACAAAATCCATCAACCTTTAATTACTTATATTCTCTCTGAAACATTGAACATTGATCTTTAAATTTATCTAGACTTTATTTTTCCTTGCATAAATTACTGCTTCAATATAAATATTTAATCATTATTCATTATTCATAAATAGTGTTTATAGATTATAAGTACTTTAATAATTTACTCACATATCTATATGCATTATATAAATTTTATATTGAATTTGTTAAAATACATCTATATAAAGTAAATTAATTTAGTATATAATGATTAATATTGGGATTAAAGGTTTAACGAGGAGGATAAATATGAAAATTGCTGTTGTTGGGGATACCCATCATAATAAATTAGCCATAAAATTAATTTTAAATAAAGTAGATGAATTGGGTGCTGATGCAATAATCCACCTTGGTGATTGTGTATCCGATATAAATCTTCTACAAGAGAAGTTTAAGGGTAATATATATGCAGTTGCTGGAAACTGTGACTATTCAACTAAATATCCTAAAGAAAATATTATAAATATAAATGGTAAAAAGATTTTCTTTACCCATGGTGATTTATATAATGTAAAATCTAGTCTTAATTCCATTGCCTATAGAGCAGAAAGCTTATGTGTGGATATAGTCCTCTTTGGGCATACACATATGTATCTCAAAGAGGATTATAAGGGCGTAATCATTATGAACCCAGGTAGTATACCTAAACCATCTCCATGGTCTCAGGTTGGCTGTGTAGGCTTTGTTGAAATTGATGATAATGGAAATATAGGTATATGTGAACTCTACAAAATTTCTATGAATTAAAAAAAGCGTTTAAGTTTAAACTTAAACGTTTTTCTATATTATGATCTGATGTATTGAACTTTTCTTTTAGTATATTCTCTAGATTTCTTATTAATTAATTCTACTGCATCATCAAATGACATTTCGCAATAATCAAAGGTAACTATTATAGCAGAAGAAGTTATCTTCTTACTAAATCTAAGCATAAATCTCTTTATCCAAGATATTTCAGTCATAATTTTATTACAATTTTTTAACTGAATCTCTAATTTTTTTTGAGACTTTTTACCCTTTACTACAATTCCTTGAATATCTTTCCATGGTATAAAGCCTACACTATACATTTCGGAATTATCTGTAATCCCTTCTTTATTTATGATAAGTAGCTCTCTTTGAGTAAACTTTACTATAGAAGCAAAAATAACTTTAGGTAAAAAAACAAATGTACCTAATGTACCTATTATTACGTAAATTCCATTATAGCTATTAATACACTTTAATAATAAATAGGCACTTAAGATTAGAACTAATGCTCCTATAATTATATTTTTAGTGATTTTAGCTGAATCATATTTAACTATTTCATCTTTCATTTGTATCCTCCAAATTTTATCTTATGCAAATTATCTATTTAATTATACACTATTCTTAAGAATCTTGTACAAACATATTTTGTTTATTATTCAACTTTATTATATACTTAGTTTATATTGAAGGTTTTATTATTATATTAGCCATGAAATCAGGAATATAAGATATGCCAAAAATAGAAAGCACCTTAATACCAATAGGCAAATTAAGGTGCTTTCTATTTATTAAGCTTGTTCTGCTGCAGCAGCCTGAGCCTTTTCCATCATATCTTTAACTTTCATTAAACGGCTAAGGGCTCCTCTTTCATTTTCATCAAGCTTCATTTTTATATATTTGATTGTTTCTTGTAATTGAGGAATTGTCATATATTCTAGAGCATTTACTCTTCTTCTAGTCTTTTCAATCTCATCGGCCATAAGTTGACAAGACTTTTCTATTTCTGCAAGTTCTAAAAGTTTAGGTAAAATTAAGTAAAGCTGTTCTATAGAGTTATCTAGTTCTGAGGATGTACTATAGAATCCATAAGGATAAATACTACCTGAGTCCCCCTCTAGCTTTCTCACAAAGTTCATTACTGGTACATTAACACTCATTATATTTTTCTCAGAAACCTCTAGTGAGATGCTCTCTTTTGGATAAGAAATAGCTTCTTCTAGAAATTCTGGTGATATGGCAGCTGATGCCATAAGGAAGTCTTTAAATGCACCTTGTAAATTAACTTCTACTTCTCCACGTAGCTTATTATTATATTTTACTAGATCTATGAATCTTCTCATCAATTCATCTTGTTTATCCTTAAGAAGTTTATGCCCTCTAGTTGCAGTTACTAATCTCTTTTTAAGCTTAGACAACTCCATTCTAGTAGGATTGACGTTTAACTTTGCCATATATTAAGCTTCATCTCCCTTAGGCATATACTTTTCAAGGTATTCATCCCTAATTCTCTTAAGCTCTGTAACAGGAAGTATAGTTAGAAGATCCCATCCAAGATTTAAAGTTTCTTCTATAGTTCTATCAGTGTTAAAGCCTTGAGAAACATATTGATTTTCAAAAGCCTCAGCGAATTTTGCATACTTCTTATCTGCATCTGAAAGAGCAGATTCTCCTAAAATTGCTGATAATTCTTTTGCTTGCTTACCTTGTGCATATGCTGAGAATAATTGGTTCATTGTGTCTGCATGGTCTTCTCTAGTCTTACCTTTACCAATTCCCTTATCTTTAAGTCTTGATAGAGACGGTAATACATCTATAGGAGGCATTATACCTTTTTGATATAATTCTCTTGATAATATTATTTGTCCTTCTGTAATATATCCAGTTAAGTCTGGAATTGGATGTGTTTTATCGTCCTCTGGCATTGTTAGAATAGGAATTTGAGTTATAGAACCTTCTATTCCTTTAAGTCTTCCAGCTCTTTCATATAGAGTAGACAGGTCAGTATATAGATATCCTGGATATCCACGTCTTCCTGGTACTTCCTTTCTAGCAGCAGACACTTCTCTTAGAGCTTCTGCATAGTTTGTAATATCAGTCATTATAACAAGAACGTGCATTCCTTTTTCATAAGCTAAGAATTCAGCGGCTGTAAGCGCCATTCTTGGAGTTGCTATTCTCTCTATAGCAGGGTCAGAAGCTAAATTCATAAATAGAACTGACTTATCTATAGCACCTGTCTTTTTAAACTCATCTACGAAGAATTCAGCTTCCTCAAAAGTAATACCAATAGCTGCAAATACAACTGCAAACTTAGAGTCAGAGTTTAAAACCTTAGCTTGACGTGCAATTTGAGCTGCAAGCTGAGCATGTGGTAATCCTGAACCTGAAAATACTGGAAGTTTTTGTCCTCTAACTAAAGTGTTAAGTCCATCTATAGCAGATATTCCTGTTTGAATAAACTCAGATGGATAATCTCTCGATACAGGATTTATTGGCTCTCCATTTATATCTACTCTCTTTTCAGCAATTATGGCAGGGCCACCATCATTAGGACGTCCCATTCCATCAAAGATTCTTCCAAGCATATCTTCAGATACGCCTAATTCAAGTGGTCTTCCAAGGAACTTAACTTTAGTTCCCTTTAAGTTAATACCTGTTGAACCCTCAAAAAGCTGAACCATTGCCTTTGAACCATTAAGTTCAAGAACCTTACCTCTTCTTTTTTCTCCAGTTTGTAGTTCGATTTCAACTAATTCATCATATTTTACGCCTTCAACACCTTCAACAACCATCAAAGGTCCTACAACTTCTGTAACTGTTCTGTATTCTTTAAGCATCTAGAACCCCTCCTTCGCTAATTAATTGATTAATATCACTTATTAACTCATCAGCGATATCTTTCATAGTGTTGATTTTATCTTCTGAAATGTATTTACTTCTTGCAATTTTATCTCTAACTTTTAAGGTTAATATCTTATTTAGATAAACTCCCGCATCTAAAGCTCTTTCAGCTTCTTTTCTAAATAGAAGTATTAGTTTTAACATTTCATATTGCTTAGTTAATGAAGCATAAGTATCTATTTCATGGAAAGCGTTCTGTTGAAGATAATCTTCTCTAATAGATTTAGCAACCTCTAATTTTAATCTATCCTTTTCAGATAGAGCGTCTATACCTACTAATCTTACGATTTCATCAAGTCCAGCTTCTTCTTGTAGAATTGTCATAGCTTCCATTCTTAAATTGGACCAGTCAGGAGCAACTTCTTCATTCATCCATCCACCTATACTATCTAGGTATAAAGAATAAGAATTTAACCAGTTTATTGCTGGGAAGTGACGTTTATATGCAAGTTGAGCATCAAGTCCCCAGAAAACTTTAACTATTCTTAATGTAGATTGAGTAACTGGCTCAGATAGGTCTCCACCTGGTGGTGATACAGCTCCTATAGCAGTAACAGCTCCTTGTCTTCCGTCTTTTCCAAGACATACAACTTTACCAGCTCTTTCATAATAATCAGCAAGTCTTGATCCTAAATATGCTGGATATCCTTCATCTCCTGGCATCTCTTCAAGTCTACCAGACATTTCTCTAAGAGCTTCTGCCCATCTAGAAGTAGAGTCTGCCATGATTGAAACAGAGTATCCCATATCTCTAAAGTACTCAGCGATAGTTATTCCAGTATAAATACAAGCTTCACGGGCTGCAACTGGCATGTTAGATGTATTAGCTATAAGAACAGTTCTCTTCATTAAACTCTCACCAGTTTTAGGGTCTTTTAATTCAGGGAACTCATTTAGAACGTCTGTCATTTCATTTCCACGTTCACCACATCCAACATAAACAACTATTTCTGTATCTCCCCATTTAGCAATTTGGTGTTGTACAACTGTTTTACCAGCACCAAATGGACCTGGTACAGCAGCAGCGCCACCTTTAGCAACTGGGAAGAATGTATCAATAACTCTTTGGCCTGTTACCATTGGTTCTACTGGCTTCATTTTACTAGCATATGGTCTTCCTTTTCTTGCTGGCCATTTCTGCATCATAGGTAATTCTTTAATTCCATTTTCAGTTTCTACTACACATATAGTATCTACTATAGTGAATTCACCTGATTTAATTTCTTTAACTTTACCCTTAACTCCGTATGGAACCATTATTCTATGTAATACTACGGTAGTTTCTTGAACTGTTCCTATTACATCACCTGGTTCTACTTCATCACCAACATTTATTGTAGGCTTAAAGTCCCAAATTCTTGTTCTGTCTAATGATTTAACTGAAATACCCTTCTTTAAGAAGTGTGAATTAGCAGCCTTTTGCATAGCATTAAGTGGTCTTTGAATACCATCAAACATGGATTCAATTAGTCCTGGTCCAAGTTCTATACTCAATGGCTCTCCAGTAGTAACTACTGGGTCTCCTGGACCTATTCCTGATGTCTCTTCATAAACTTGGATAGATGCCTTATCTCCTCTCATTTCAATGATTTCACCGATAAGTCCTTTTTTTCCAACTTTTACAACGTCATATATATTAGCATTGTCCATGTCCTTAGCAACTACTAATGGACCTGAAACTTTTACAATAGTACCATTCTTCAAGTTCTTCTACCTACCTTTCTATAAGATATTTACCCCTACAGCTTTTTCTACATAATCGCTTATTCTCTGCTTACCAATATTTAATGTACCTTGGTTACTTGGTATTAATATAATCGCAGGTATAAGCATTTTATTATATCTCTCAATTGTTTCTTCTAAATGTTGAGCTAACTGCTCTGTTAAGAATATCACTGCATAATTGTCAAAAGCCATTTTATCTATGATTTTTCTTGCTTCTTCAACTTCAACTGCTGGATAAACATCAATACCTAAGGCCTTAAATGCTAGTATAGAATCTTTATCTCCAACTACGCCTATCTTATACATAGAGATCACGCAACCTTTCTCTAATAACCTCAGTATTAACTTTATTAATCTTGCCAACCATTATAATTCTAATTATTTTTATTTCAGTTTCCTTAGCAATTATATAGGCTATAATTGGCTCTGGACCAAAGTTAACTCTCTTTGCATCCTTAGCATGATTCATAATATAATTGTCATACAATGCATCTAGTGATGAAATGCTTCCTGTAGCTACGTACTCATCTAGAATAGAATTTAATACTTTGAAGTATGGTGTTCTCGATATTTTATGGATAAATCCTTCTAAACTATCATTTACTCCTTCAATATAAACATTATCTTCTATAGTGCCACCAGGAATCAAAACAGTATTAAGAAATCTTCCATCCTTCTTCTGTTTTTTTACTCTAAGCATCGTTTTTATGTTAGTTATATCTATAGACTCTTTCACATATCTAGTTATATAATCAATATTTAAATCCTTAGCTGCCTCTAACATACTTTCAAACATATATCTGTCTAATAATGTGTCGATGACTTGAGGATCTTTATTAACTTCAAACTGTGCTTCTACTTTTTTTACAACTTCACTTAAATTCTTACCTAAAGGCTTTAGTTCTCCAGTTAATATACAATCCTTTAAAGTATCTAGAGGTATAGTTCCAATGGAAATTAATATATTAGATAAGTCTTTTTGTAGTGCCTTAGCCTTTATTAGGACTTTGATATTATGATAATCATATCTTAGGCTCATAATATCAACTACTTCTTTTACTGGAGATATTTTATATAAGCTAGTATAAAGATTAACTAACTCCTCCTTAAGTATCTTTTCATAATTATAAACAGAATCAAGATTATTAATAAGCTCACCATACTCAGTTTCCTGCAGAATTCTTAGAACATCTTCTGCACTATCAGAATCTAATAATCTTTCAACTTTATTTTTATCAAGGAGTCTTTTTTCAATTACCCTTAATCGAGCTACAGCATGGGTAAAATCCATTCTGTCCATTTAAATACCTCCTTATTACTCTGCAAACAATATTTTTCCAACTTGGTATTCTAGTTCATATTTAAGGGAATTTACAAGATCTTCAAAGGAATTATTAATTTCAATTCCATTTTTACTGATTATAAATCCACCTTCAATTTTATAATCTCTTTCACCAAAGGTTAGTTTTCCTACTTTGCCTTTAGCTTCAAGTTCACTATTGATATTCTCTAAGAATTCAACGGGAAGTTTTCCTATATCACTATTGTTTAAGATTATTTCTTCATCACCATCAAGGTCTAAATTCATAATTGAATTTCTTATAAATCCTTCTAACTCTTCAGCATTCATATTCACAAGTCTTATTTTTGCTTCTTCAAAAACTTTATCTATTATTTGCTGTTTAGCTACTAACTTTTTATTTCTAGCTTCAAGTTGACTCTTAGAAAGAACTCTCTCTTTGATCGTATCACTTTCCACTTTAGCTTTTTCTAAAATAGAAGAAGCTTTTTTATTTGCTTCCTCTATTTTATGTTTAATAATTGTATCTGCCTTTAAATTGGCTTCATTTAATATTTCAATTTTCTTTACTTCTGCATCACTTATAATTTTAGAAGTAAGATTATCTAAATTAGACATATTTTTCACTTCCTTAATTAAAGCATTATTTCATTACTAGTAGAAGAGACATAACGAATCCTAAAAGTGCATAAGTCTCAACCATTACTGTTAATATGATACCTTTAGTGTTGTGTTCAGGTCTCTTAGCAAGAATTTGTACTGCTGCTGCAGCTGTTTTAGCTTGAGCTATAGCTGATTTCCAACCTGCAAATGCTATTGGAAGACAAGCTGCAAATAAGTAAGCTCCTTGAACTAATGTGGTATCAGCAGTAAGTTGTAAAGATACTAATAGTGCTATAACAAAACCATATAGACCTTGTGTACCTGGAAGTAATTCAAGAATTAAAACCTTACCAAATTTTTCTGGCTCTTCAGCTAAAAGTCCTGTAGCTGCTTCACCAACCATACCAACACCTCTTGCTGATCCTATTCCAGGAAGTGCAGCTGCAAGTGCTACCCCCATTGCTCCTATTATTATTCCACCGTATTGTGTTAAAAATTCCATCATAATATTATTTCCTCCTAATTCTTATCTTTTATTATTTTAAAGTATTTAGAGTTGTATTTTAAAGGTTCAAAGGCTGTGCCTCCACCTTCATAAAACTTACCAAAGTATTCTAGGTATTGTAGTCTGCATGTATGAACATAAGCTCCAAGTGCATTTATAAATAAGTTAAATATATGACCTATTAAGAATATAAGTACACCAAATAAAAGTGTAGTAATTATATTGGTAGATACCATATTTACCATTATATTAAATGCATAAGATATAAATCCTGTTGCTAATCCTAATGCTGCTAATCTTGTGTATGAAACTAAGTCTCCTACGTATGAAGTAATTCCATATAGTGAGTATAATCCTTGACCTAATCTGCCACCCCAAGAAGCTTCGTGACGTCCATTAGTTAGAACTATTCCTACCATTGCTAATATAGCTGCATATTTAGCTACAGTAATAACAGCTATTGGAAGAGCTAATCCAAAGGCACTTCCACCCCATAACATTAAGCCTATTAATGCTACATACCATAGGACTACATCAGAGAAAGCACCAAAATAATCTTTGTCTCTTATCTGCATGTATGCTTTAATCCCTAATCCAATGAAGATTTGAATTAACCCAAGAGCTACTGATACTATCATTAAAAGTGCAACGTCTGTTTCTGGCTTCATCCAAAGTGCTGGCAGTCCAAAGAAATCTCCAAAGTAACTTCCATACATTGCTCCCCAGAATATAGTAGATACACCTAGATAACGGAACATTTTAAGTGATTTTCTCATGTCATCTTCAAGATTGAAGAACTTCAATGCTATTGTTGTACCAATAACCATAATAGCTCCATACCCTGCATCAGAAAGCATCATTCCAAAGAATAAAATATAAAATGGTGTAAATAAAGGTGTAGGATCTATTTCTTTATATTTAGGTACACTATACATGGTTGTAATACTTTCAAATGACTCAACCAACGAATTGTTTTTCAATTTTACAGGAACATCATCGCCATCTGCGGCCTCTGTTTCAATGTAATAATTTTCACCTAAAGTATCTCTAAGTATTCTTTCAAATCCATTTTGTTCTTCTGTAGGGTAGTATCCTTCAATTGCAACTATATTTTCACTTTTTAGGAACTTTTCTGTAGATTTTAATCTAAGAAGAGCACTGCTATAAATTTCATGAACTGCCTTAATCTCATCAAGTTTATCAGTATACTTTTTCATATCTTCTTCAATTTGATAATTTTCTTCATTGATGCCCTTAATAGCCGTTTCATGTTCTTTGATAACATCTCTAGGAATCCCTTCACAATGAATATCAATCTTACTATAATTGAAGGATTTTAGTAACTGTTCTACCTGAGTTACATCCTCAGTTGAAGTGATAACCATTATATAGCTATCCTTACCTTTAATACCTAGGTGTTCAAAGTAACTATTATTTATAGTTTCTTCAAGCTTAAGCCTTAAGGGTTCTACATTTAGTTGAGAAACTTCCCCGAGTATAACTTTTGTAGTTCTAAGTTCTTTGAAGCTACTTATTTTAGCATCTAAGCTACTCCATGGTGTTAACTCATCTATACTACTTTTTAATTTAGAAATATGATTTCGATTTGAATTAATTTTACTGTCTTTTTCTTTTAATTCTTTATAAATCTCTTGCCAATTAGAATTAACTTTAATTTCCGATAGTTCATCATAAGTATAGCTTTTCTTACCTTCCTTAAGCTCCTTCAGCATACCACTCTTTTTACTAAAATCACTTAAAGTATCAATAATAAATTTTACTTTTGATAAATCATCTTCCACTTGTGAAATCTCAGTACTTGAATTGTCTTTTTTCAATTCGTTCAGTTTATCACTATTTTCTTCATTTATATCTACAAACTGAACATTTTCAAAAGATTGTAACTTTTCAAGTAGAATCTTTTTCTGGTTTTCAAAGGCTAAGAGCATAAACTTATTCATTTTAACTATTGCCATTGAATTTCACTATCCTTCCAATTACTAAACTTACAGCTGATTCAATCTTTTCTTTAGGTATATTCATTATTGCTTCAACGTCTGCATCTCCCTTTAGAATCGTTGGCTGTGAGTTTTCTTTACCTTGAATAAGAGCATTATCTTTCATTTTCTTTGCTTCTATAGAAGCGTTAGTGATAATATGATCATATTCTTTAACTGCCTTATCTTGTGCATTACTTAGTATTTCTTTACTAGCTATTACTGCTTTATCAATTATATCCTTTGCAGTAGCTTCTGCTTCTTGAATTTTACTGATTGCTTCTAGTGCCAAAATATCACCACCTTTAAAGTATAAAATATATAAATGCACTTATGTTTTTAGTATATCTAATACTATGAAATAACACCAAAAATATAAGTGGTATTTAATAACTCTTAATATAGAATGTAACAACTTCTTAAATGATATCTTTTAATATATTATATCAAATCCATTTTTACATTCAATAGATTTCAATGAAATAATTTAAATTAACATATAATTCTTCCAAACATAACAAATTATTCACTTGACTTTAACATTTTTGTATATACTACTTTACAAAGATTTTTTCCTTTTTACCATCTATTGTAAAGGCCACATAATTATCCTTTTTATGTATGTTTCCATTTGTAATAATTTGCTCAATATCATTTTTGAATTTAAATATGCTTAATTTGTTGATATTCCTTATAGAGTACTTTTGCATTATATCTTCTTTAATTTTTCTTTCTTCAGCCTTTTCTATATCTAAATGTAGAAAATCTGGTATCCATTTTGTATTGTTATAGCTAAAATATTCATATCTAATTATATCAAGCAGCAGCTCCTCATCTCCAGCTTTGATATATCTATTAAATTCAACAAATAAATAGTAGTAATCTACTGCTGATATATTTCTTTTAAAGTAACCTTTACCATCATAGAATTTTGAGAGTTCATAATAAAACTCAAAGCTATCCTCAAATCTATCACTTAATTTAAAGAAATCTAATATTTTATAAAACTTTCCGCTATTTAAATATTTATCTACCATATGCTCAATCTTCTTAAGTATGATTAGTTCCTCATAACTGATATCCTTAGTTTTTAATATTTCATATGGAGGATAAGGTGAATACACCATTCCCCACTTTTCACTTTCCTCACGCATTTGTGAGCCTTTTAAAAGCTTTAAGAAACCTAGTTGTAACTCTTCAGGGCTTATTTCGTACACCTCATTAAATGATTTTCTAAATGAGTTAAAATCTTCACCTGGAAGACCTGCAATAAGATCAAGATGTTGTTTTATATTATTTAATCCATTTAACTCTAATACCTTTTCTTTAATGGTAGAAAATTTTATGGTTCTATTTATATTACTTAGTATTTCATTATTTGTAGTTTGAACACCTACTTCAAATTGAAACATTCCTTGTGGCGCTCTACTTAATATTTCTATTGAATCTTTACTAAATAAATCTGCTGATACTTCAAAATGGAATGATGTTTCTCCACCATTTTCAATTAAGTATTCCCATATAGCATTTGCAAACTTTTTATTACAGTTAAATGTTCTATCTACGAACTTTACTAACTTGACATTTTTATTAATAAAGAACTTTAACTCGGATAGAACTCTATCAATATCTAGGAATCTTACCCCATGGGTAGTTGAAGAAAGACAATATTTACAGTTAAATGGACAGCCCCTAGAGCCTTCGTAGTATACTATCTTATTTTCTAAATTATCTTCTTGATTGTAAGGAAAAGCTATTTTACTCATGTCCATTAACGGTCTTTTTCCACCATAAAGTATTTCACCTTCAACTTTAGAATATAAACCTTTAATATCTCCATAATTTCCAGTTAAGTTGTTCTTTATAGAATTGATTTTTTCATCTATAAATTCTTTATATGTTTCTTCTCCTTCTCCTTCAATTAGAAACTCCCCGGTATTCTCATTTAAAAACTCTTTAGTGCTAAAAGAAGTTTCTGGCCCTCCATATAAAATCTCAATGCTAGGGTCAATTAGCTTTATTAAGGTTGCTACTTTTTTTACAAACTCAATATTCCAAATGTAACATGAAAATCCAACTATATTAGGTCGTTCATTTATTATGTCCTCAACTACTCTTTCCTCCCTATCATTTATAGAGAATTCCATATTGTCACATATATACTCCATATCAGCTGTATATGCCTTTAAATATTTTACCGCTAAATTGCTATGTATATACTTTGAATTTACTGCGACTAAAACTACCTTCATTATTTTAAACATCCTTTCTTTTTGCAACAATTTTAAAGTAATCCTTCGAATTGATATTTTCTACTATTTCAAAATATTCCTTAACACTTTCTATTACTTTTTCAGGGGCGATTTCTTCAAATAAATTTAAATCATTAATTTGAAGTTTAGCTATAGTTTTATCAGGTAGAACTACTTTAATATTCTTCATCCAAACTTTAAATAGTTCCTTCCTTATATCCCATATATAAATATACCCATCGGTACTCATCATTTCATGAACCCTTTTAAAAAGTTTTCTTCTGCTACTTTTAGAATTATAACGCCTTAATGAAAAGAATATTATACAACTATCATAATAATTCTTCAAATCACATTCTTCTATATCGTTCTCTAAATAGTCTATTTCAATGTAATCATCATAATATTTATTAGCACTATATATTATTCCTTGACTATTATAAGTTATATCCAATACATTACCTCTAAAAACTTCTTTTTCAAGACTTAAAAATAAATTATCCATAGCACACCTCTTTAAATAATAGATATAGTTATTATTCTTTGAAGAACTTCAAATTCCTTCCATTGCTTTCCAATACAATAAAAGAACTACTGATTACTAGTAGTTCTTTATTATAAATAAAATTATTAAATTAATCTATCTTATTCACTCAATTTTACATTTTCATAGAAATCACTTAAAATACCTGCAGTAGTTCTCACTGCTTTTGCAAGTATTATTTCAGAAATTCCTTCAAATTTCTCTTTTTTAATTGAAAAACTTTCAAACTCCATATTTGTAATTACAGCATCTTTAGTATTATTTATTACATAGTCCTGAATAACAGGATATCTTATGATATCCTCATTTATATTTGTAGAATATCCACATAAGACTTTATTAACAATATACTTTTCTAATGGTTTATGCTTTTTTAAGTTCTTCATTGCATGAGCAGGTACAGTAGAATCTTGAACTAAATGACATGCAGCGCCTAAAAAAAACATTGCTTTATTAATGTCATTATATTTAAGTAGTCTTAAAGCTTCATTATAATATTTGATACATTCATCTTTAGCATTGGAAAACCCATAAAGCCCTCTTCCTTTTTCATGATGATAAAAATGATTAGTGCTTTTTAAGTCTGCATCAGCCCATTTAACGCCTCTATTCAAATCTGAAATGTAATTACTATAAAATTCATATTCCTTAATTTGATTTCTCTCATTTAATAATCTTAAAGCTTCTTTGTTTATAAATTTATGAACTATACATTCTGTCTTTTTAACCCTTTTCTTAATTGGGTTTACTACTTTAATTGCACCATTCATTGTTTTATTATAGGTTTTTTCTAATTTATTTTTCATTTTGTTCACCTGCTATTTCAATATAAATATAAAGTTATAAGTTAATGTTAGTATATACACTTAAGTTTTAAATATTGATATGACATTTTACGATTCAGATTCAATTGTAAATAAAAATCCGTTATTACTATCTAAAATATATAATTCATTATTTATTATCTTCATATTTGAAGCAGCACAATTATAATTTAATTCTATAAAAGGCTCAAATATACCTCCGATTATACCACAATATATAGTATTATTTTCTTTATTGTAAAAAAACATACTACTTTGATTTGTTTTAGCTATTGTTCCATAATTGTCAATAGCAATCCATTTTAAACTATCAACAGTATTATATTGATAGTATGGGGCTGGAGGATTCATAGGACACTCTGATAATATTAGCTTTGTTTTATTCCCTCCAGTACTAAATCTCGGTGAATCTAAAGGGTCTCCACCAGAATAATCTGGGAAGCCATACCAATAATCTTTTTTTATTTCATATATATAGTCACTATCATTTTCTATTGGGCGTTCGCCACGTGATTCATAACCACCTACAGCTGCAAAAACCTTACCCTCACCTGTTATATCAATTCCTTTAATGTTTCTAATACCCCATGCATAAGTTTTACACTCTGAAGTATTTATATTAAAAGTTAATATAGATGAATTCCCAATAGGTTGCCCCTTAATTACTTGTCCATCTGTATTAGCTTTTCCTTTAGTAACAAAAGCGCCTATAGGATTTTCTCTTAATTTAATAGTTCCAGATGGTAAATCATGGCTTTGGGGATTACTTTTAATCCATTCATTGTCATCACCTACAATTCCAGAGTTAGTCATAGATCCAATAGTAATGAATAGATTTTCTTTGTATGCCTTTAATAATACTTCCGTATAGTCTCCTTTATTAGGAAGATCACTTATTTGTTCTTTAACGTTTCCGTTATTAAGATCTATACTCATTAGTTTTTTTCCACTAATGAAATACATATTTTCACCTGCTATTTCAATACAGGTTATATTTAAAGATTCATCCTGCAAAATACTATACGGTTCTTTGCCATTTTCAATACATTCTATCTCTTGAGGAAATGCAATATAGACTTTATTATCCATCATAGTGAAGTCAACGGCACTTTTTAGGCCTTTATATCTTATCTTAAATTCTACATTTCCATCCTTATTCCCTATATTATATATTTCAGTCTTTTCTTTTACTATCATAATTGAACCAAAAGCTAATATTAATATAATTATCCATCCTATTATCTTTTTCATAACTTCCCCCATAAATTTATTACTTTACACTATATATATTTTCTAACTTCTATTAAATTACTTCAACTTAAATAATTGATAAAAATAAACTTCAATAGAATAATCTATCATACACCTTCATAAGTATTAATATTAACAGGAGGTAGATAACCATGGAAAAGGACACGTTTTATAGAGATACATTTGTATTAACACTCTCAAACCTAGCAATGGGAGTTCTTCGATTTATGTTTTCAATATTATTATCAAGACAGCTCGGCCCTGAAGGCGTAGGACTATATGGATTGATAATGCCTATATATGATTTATTCTGTTGCATAGTTTGTGGTGGAATTATATCTGCAATATCAAGAGAAACCTCTGCATATTTCGGAACTAAGCGCTTTGAAGATTTACATAAAACAGTAAATATATCCTTTGTTTTTATTTTGATGTGGTCAATATTTATAGCATTAATTATGTTTCTTGCCACACCTTTTATATGTAACTTTATTGTCAAGGATCCAAGGGCTATAAAATCTCTTTGGATAGCTTCACCTGCAATTATATTTATTGCAGTCTCAACTGTATTTAAAGGCTATTTTTATGGAGTTAGTGAAGTCATAGTGCCTTCTATCATTGATATATTAGAAAAAGCCGTTAGAATGATGCTTCTGCTAGGAATAATATATTTCTAGCAGAAGCATCAATTGAAAATACTGTAGCTGCTACTTACTTTTCTTTCACCATTGGTGAAATAATAAGCTTTGTATTTTTATATGGATTCTATAAGAAGAGCAGAAATAAAATTCCTCATACTAATAGTATAAGAACTGAAAATAGTGTACAACTTCTATTTAATGTTCTTATAATTGCAATACCTCTTGCTATTAATGGATTTTTAACAACGGCACTACAAAGTGTGTCTACTCTATTAGTTCCTCGACGTCTTGTTGCCGCTGGTTATAATTATATAGGTGCACTCGAAATTATAGGTAAATTTAATGGTATGGCTTTAGCTATAGTATACTTTCCATTAGTTATAGTTAATTCGCTTTCTACTGTTATAATACCTGATTTGTCAAGAAAGATAAGTCAAAGGGATTTTGCCAATATAAATAGCAGAATAAACGAAGTACTTAAAATTTGCTTTATGCTTGGAATATCTACTATAATAATTTGTTTTACTTGTCCTAGACTATTAGGTGAACTTTTCTTTAATAGAAGTGATTTAGCAGAATTTATAAAAATAGCTTCTATTGCATCACCGTTTATGTATTGCCACTTCTCTACCTATAGCATTTTAAATGGATTAGGAAAGCAAAAGGTTATTTTAGTAAGTTCATTAACTACGGCTATTATTGAAATAGTACTAATTTACTTCTTAATATCTATACCAAGTATTAATATATATGGATATGGTATTTCTCTAGTACTTACATCAATAATTGGTCTATTTATTAATCTTTACTTTATAGGTAAAGCTATAGAACTTTCCCTTCCTATTGGTGAATTTGTAATCATTACACTACTAAGTATATTAGTGTTTTTAATTGCCAAAGTAGTAAATGTTACTGTACCTGATACCTATATTGTTGCAAAATCTATTTCAGTGATTTGCATATCATTTTCGCTATTCTTTATTTCAAGTTCACTTATTAGAAAAAGCTCATAAAATAAGAAAAGAACCCTTAGTTTAAACGAAGGGTTCTTTTCTTATTTTAATTTTGCATATATTTTTGATGGTATTAATTTAGTGATTTTTCCTGGGAGTGCATTTAAGTCAGATTTTTTTACTCCACCAATACTTATAAGTGCTACGCCATAGCTTAATGCTGCTATAAGTATAGTAATTCCAGAAGCTATAAGATTTAATATATATCCACTTAACATAACTCCCAAAATACCATTTACCATATTATATGTAAATAAAGTTATTACGCCCATAAATGCTCCAGCAATTACAGGTTTAATTCCACAGCTAATTAAATTTGTTTTAACTCCAACAGCCTTATTAATCTGCCATTGGAATAAGGCTACCATAACTAAATAGCAAGCTCCGTTCCCCCATACTGCACCTAATATGCCTATAGAAGGTATTCCAACAAGAATATAGTTTACAATAGCCTTAACAAGAATTCCTACAACTGAGAATACGGTAACTAAGGTCACCTTTCCCATTCCTTGAAGTATAGATGTCTGAATTAAAGTCATTGCATAAAAAATAAGTACCCAGGAACCCCAAATTAATAGTGGTGAAACTTCCATATCATATCCTAAAATTCTTAATATAGGAACAGACAAAACTGCAAAGCCTATAGCACATGGAACTGATATCATAAAGGCCACTCTGTAAGATGACCTAATATTAAATCTTAAACCTTTTTTATCCTTTAACGCACTAAGCCTAGATATTGCAGGAACTAAAGCTATAGCTAGAGCTCCCATAATAGCCATTGGTATAGAAATTAAAGTATTATATAGTGCTATAAATCCCCATTGAGTATCAACAGCAACCTTAGTTAACCCTTGTGCAAAAAGTCTAGATCTAACAATTTTCAAGTCAACCATAGGTCCTGCATTTTGTAGTGCGGATGCAATAGTTATTGGAAAAGCATATTTTAAAATAAGTTTTAGGATTTCTTCATTGCTATGCCTTTTTACTCCTTCAACATTTTTTCGATGTCTAAGTCTATCATTGTTTTTATAGTAAATCCACACAAAATATAAGGATGCACCGACTGCTCCTACAATTGTACCAATAGTTCCACCAGCAGCACCGTAAGCTGGGCCTTTATCTATTAAAAGAGCAGCAAATAGTAAACTGAATATAATATTTAAAATTTGCTCACCAACCTGTGATATGGCAGTAGGTGTCATATTGCCAGTGCCTTGAAAGTATCCTTTATAGGCGCACATAATTGATGTGAATAACACTCCCGGCGCTAACCACCTTGTTGCCATTATCGATTCTGAACTATCAAAAATCATATTAAGTGGTTCTGCTCCGAAAAACATTAAAATTGATAAAGTTAATCCTAAAACAATAAGTAAACTTCTAGATACTTTAAAGGTTTTAATAGCATCTTTATAATTTCCTTTTGCTTCAAGTTCAGATACTAATTTTGCAATAGCTAAAGGTATACCGGCATTTGCTATTGTATATATATATGTGAAAATTGTATAAGTAGAAGAATATACCCCCCAACCTGCAGCACCTAAAATATGTCTAAGAAAAGGTGTGTATAATACAGACAACATCTTTACTGACATCATGGATATGGTTAACACCATAAAACCTTTAGCTACAGACTGCTGAGTTAACTCAGTTCTGTCCTTCATACTAACCCTCCATTAAAATTTAAATACATCATTCCTAATCTTTTTTAATACTGGTGGTAATGATTCAGCAATAGTTTTGTTTTTCATATATTCAAGTTCTTCTAAATCAGATTTAAATATTACTTTATATGCATATAAGAATTGATAATCTAAACCATATCTATTTACAAAGAAGCTGTTTAATTTTTTATCTCCATACTTTGTATCTCCAACTATAGGGTTACCAAGTTCTGATAAATGAGCTCTTAGTTGATGACTTCTTCCAGTTAGAAGATGTATCTCTATATGGGAAAATGTTCCACAGCTTTGTATATTCTTAACTTCCATAGCAATTTCTTTACTGTTTGGAACTTCTGTTTTATAAACCTTAGATATATTAGCATCCTCATTCTTAAGGATGTATCCTCTATATATTCCGTCTTTAATTCTGCCACTAACTAAAGCCATATAATATTTTTCGATATCTCTTTCTCTAATTGCTTCATTAAGAACTTTTAAGTATTTAAAATTCTTTCCGAAAATAACTATTCCTGAAGTATTTCTATCAAGTCTATTACAAGGAGCTGGTGTAAATGTAATCTCCTTTTCAGGCTGATAATCTCCTTTGTCATATAGGTAAGATAATACATAATCTGTTAATGTTGGAGCTCCGCCCTTTGTATCGCTGTGAACTAAAAGATTAGGCCATTTTTCAACCATAAGCATATTTTCATCTTCATAAGTAACCTTGAAGTTATTGTCAATTCTTACAAATTCTTTTTTCTCGCCAGAAGACTTTAGATACTTAATTATTATAGTATCTCCTTCTTCTAATACGTATTGTTCTTTTATTTTCTTTCCATTTACTCTTATGTCACCTTTTCTAAACGCTTTGTATATAGCACTTAGGGGTACATCTTTTAATAGCTTTCTAAGAAATTTATCACATCTTTGCCCTGCTTCATTTGTTCCTATTTCTATATTCATAATTTCCTCCAATTTATCTCTTCTATTTGTTTAAATAATTTACGGCCATATTACAATGAACTGCTACTCCAACCTTCAAGCATTCTTCATCTATATCAAAATGACAACTGTGGATTGGATAAGTTATTCCCTTATTCTTATTTCCACAACCCAATTGATAAAACATAGCAGGAACTTCTAATGAAAAATATGCAAAGCTTTCAACGCCCATAGTAGGCTCAGCTAGCACTTTAATACTTTCAGTTCCCAGTAATTGTGATGAAGTACTATAAAGCATATCATACATATTATCATTATTATAAAGACAAGGATAGCTTTCATTTATAATAATTTCACATCTACCTCTCAAGCTTTCAACTTGAAGTTCCACAACTTCTTTTAATCTTTTCTTAATATTGTCTCTATCCTGTAGGGTCATAGTTCTAATAATACCTTCAATTGTAACACAATCTGGTATAACATTAGCAGCTGTTCCACCATTAATTTTACCGATAGTTATTACTCCTGGAGATACAGGACTCATTTCTCTACTAACCAATAGTTGTATAGCATTTATAACCTGAGCAGTCATAGTAATTGGGTCTACACCCTTGTGAGGACTTGCTCCATGTGTTCCCTTGCCATATATAGTTATAGCAAAGGGGTTTGAAGCTGCATAGGCAACACCTCTTTTTAATCCTATACTGCCTACCTCTATACTTTCATCTACATGACATCCTATAATTGCGTCTACTTTCGGATTATCTAGAACTCCTTCTTTTATCATAATAGGAGCTCCTCCAGTAGTTTCTTCTGCTGGCTCAAAAATAAACTTAACATTTCCTTTGAGTTCACTTTTATAATTATTTAGAAGCTTTGCTGCACCTAATACCATAGTCATATGAGCATCATGACCACAAGCATGCATTTTACCTGGTATTTTTGATGAATAATTAGTGTCATTCTTTTCATCTACAGGGAGTGCATCCATATCACATCGTATGGCGATAGTTTTTTCAGCTTTACCTTCAGCTTCCCCATATACCACGGCTACTATGCCTGTACCAGCACAGCTATAAAATTCTATATTTTCTTTAGTCAAAAATTCTTTTATTATATGTGAAGTTTTATGTAAATCAAAATCAAGTTCTGGATTTTCATGAAGGATTCTTCTTATTTTAATTAGCTCCTCACTAATATGCCCAGCTTCATAGATAAAGTTCATTTCTTTCCTCC
>DALZNT010000022.1:0-41137 GCA_032005505.1 Clostridium sp.
TATTTTTTAAGGGTAATGATATGCTGGAGGTTTCCTGGGAATATGTTAAGAAAATCGGATCTAAGACTATAATCATTGATGTGGATGGAGATACACTACGAAAAACTCACATATAGCATGGAGGTAAATATGAGTATAGTCGTTCAAAAATTTGGGGGAACATCAGTAGCTAATGAAGAAAATAGAAGATTAGTAGTAAAAAAAATAAAAGGTCTTATGGAAAAAGGCCATCAACCTGTAGTAGTTGTATCTGCAATGGGAAGAAAGGGGTCGCCATATGCTACAGATACTCTAATATCTTTAGTAGATGAAGAGTTTAGAGGGAGTAATACAAGAGCTTTAGACTTACTTCTATCCTGTGGAGAGACTTTAAGTACAGTAATAATGTGTAATAATCTTCTAAGAGAAGGTATAGATGCAATCCCTCTTATGGGCGGAGAAGCTGGAATTAAAACTGACAATAATTTTAATAATGCATCAATTATAGATGTAGATCCTGTAAATATCTTAAAGGTTATTGAAGAAGGAAAGATTCCTGTAGTAGCAGGCTTCCAGGGTATATGTGAAGATGGAAGCATCACTACTATCGGAAGAGGCGGTAGTGATGTTACTGGAGCTATCTTAGGAGCTGCGCTTAAAGCTTCAGAAATTCAAATTTATACTGATGTAGATGGAATAATGACAGCAGACCCTAGAATTGTTTCAAAAGCTTCTTTGATTGAAAGCATAAGCTACGATGAAGTATTCCAATTTGCAGAGCAGGGAGCTAAAATTATTCACCCTAGAGCTGTTGAAATTTCAAGAAGATACAACATACCTCTTGTGATAAAGAACACCCTAAGCGACTGTGAGGGAACTTTAATTGCAGCATATGTTAAGGAAAATGATAAAATTATAACTGGAATAACTCATATGGACAAAAGAGTTCAAATTCTTATTAGCAGTAAAGCTAAAGACCATTGTAATTCTATATTCCATACTTTAGCTAATGAAGGGATAAGTATTGATTTAATCAGTGTATTCCCTAAGGAAAAAGTATTTACAATTGGTGAAATGGATTTAGAAAAATTTAAGGTTATAGCAGAAAGATTAAATATAAAATATGAATATGAAGATAGCTGTAGCAAAATAGCTGTTATTGGTTCTAAGATAAGAGGAGTTCCAGGAGTTATGTCCAGAATTCTAAAGGCTTTGGAAGAGGGAGATATAGATATTCTTCAAACAGCAGACTCCCATACTACAATTTGGTGTCTTGTTAAGAGCGACAGAGTTAAGGAAGCAATAAATTTACTTCATAATGAATTTAGTTTAGGCTAGTATATAAACACCTTCTGATGCACAAAATACAGTGTATTAGGAGGTGTTTATATGTTCAATGAAGATAATAAAATGACAAATGATAACATATCTATGGAGAGTGAAAATATAGAACTTAATGATGGATATAAAAAAAATAAACCCAATAAGGAAAAGCCTTTAAAGCCGGATAAACCTGATAAGCCAACTAAAACAATTGTAAATAGAGAAGATGATGAGCAATCAGAGGATGAATCAGAGGAGAATGTAAGTAAGGAAGTTGAAAATATAAGAGAAATGGGAGTCGCAAACATAGCTAAGCCTGATGATAGTATTCAGATAATACCAATAATAGGTCAAATTGAAGGGCACAATATTTCTGGAAATCAAACTAAGACTACAAAATATGAACATGTTATTCCGCAACTCATAGCAATAGAAAGAGATGATAAGGTAAAAGGTGTTCTTATTGTTTTGAATACTGCTGGTGGAGATGTGGAAGCTGGTCTTGCCATTGCTGAAATGATTACTAGTCTAAGCAAACCTACGGTATCTATAGTCATCGGTGGAGGGCATTCAATAGGTGTTCCACTAGCAACAGCATCGAATTACTCCTTTATTACACCATCAGCAACAATGATAGTTCACCCAATAAGAATGAATGGATTTGTAATAGGAGTATCTCAAACCTTTGAATACTTTAAGAAAATGCAGGAGCGTATAGTGGAATTCATAGTTAGAACTTCTAGAATAAGTCCTGATGATCTTAGAGATTTAATGAGTCAAACTGATGAACTTTTAAATGATATAGGAACTATTTTAATAGGAAAACAAGCCGTTGACTGCGGAATTATTGATGAAGTTGGAGGAATAAGACCAGCTCTTGATAAACTTGATGAACTTATTAGGGAAAATGAAGGTAGTAAAGACGAATAATTTATATAGAACTCCGGAGGGAGTTCTTTTGTGTTTAGAATCAAATGGGTCAACGGTGTTTGTCCATTTTGTAGGAATCTATATAATTAGTAAATTAAATGCTATATAATGGGTATGTAAAGAGAATTTGATATATGAAGTAAGTAAAGTTTATGAGAACTATAAAGAAAATTCCATTTGAAACATATATTCATGGTCATGTAGAACCTATGACTAAGGAACAGATGATTAGTGAACTTAAGGAAGAGCTTAGGGGTACTAAATAATTTCTGTATTTTACTAGGGTGATGAAGAAAGGAGTTATAAATGAATATTAAATTAAGAGATTTGCAACCATTAGATAAAGAATAAGGAGAATATTTCATTTTTATTGGATAGAAATCATATCATGGAAAAGGCGTTGGTACATATATTACTAAAGAAATTGTTAAATCTGGATTTGAAGATTTGGGATTTGATAGAATAATGCTTACAGCCTCTGAAAAAAATGTTGGTGCTATTAGAGCATACATTAAAGCAGGATTTATAGCGGAAGGAATTATGAGACAAGCATTCTATAGAGATGGTAAGTTTCATGATAAAATTGTTATGGGGATTTTAAGAGAACAATGGAATCTAACTACTCAACTTTCACTTAACAGTAGGAATACAGAAATATGAATAACTAAATATGTAGAGTGTTTGGATAAAAGAGAAGAGAATATTAAGAGGCAAAATAGTCAAGAATGTAAAAAATTATATTAAATGAAAAATAATTTGAAATATAGGTATCTTTCAATGTAGAATATATAGAGATGGATGGAGCCAAATTATTTCGTGGTTCCAGAAGGAAGTTGGGGGTGAGACTATGGCAGAGAGGAAAACAGCTTTAAAAAAGAAAAAAAACTCAAAGAAAAAGCCAAGTGCAAAGGTTAAGGTAGATGGAGCTAAGAAGAAACAGAAGGATAGCTTTTTTGATTTTACAGGAATTATACTTATTACTTTAGGAGTACTTATATTTTTATCATTAGTATCAGGAATACTACCCGATAATAATTCATGGGCTGGTTCCCTTGGAATATTCTTTTATAAAATATTTATAGGTTTATTAGGAATAGGAGCATATGTTATTCCATTTTTACTTGTATATATGGGTGTGTGCTATATAATTACAGGCAAGTATTTTAAGTTTACCAAGACTACAGTTGGAATACTTATGTTTATTGTTGTAACTTTAGTATTTATAGAGAGCATAGTATTACCTAGCTATTATATAGAGGGGGAAATGCTCCTTGCGGTGAAGGCACAATTTCAATCAACAACTATACTTCATGGGGGAGTAATATCTCTTATGATAGCAGTACCACTTTATTTGCTTCTAGGTAAATGGGGAGGTTATGTGGTATTTTTAGCTTTGTACATAATTTCGTTAGTGTTAATTAATGATATTACCATAAAAGAGCTATTTACATTTGAGAAAGTTAATGTTGATAGTGATGGCAAGAGGAAGGAAAGAGCGAAAAATGTTGAAGATGGAGAAAGTGGCTTTGTGGCAGCAGATATTACGCCCAGAGATGAAGGCTCTAAGATAGATGCTAATATAAAAATTATTGACTTTATGAAGCTTGATGATGAAGAAGAGGATAAAAAACCAGAAAAAATTAATGAAGTTTCAGAGCTAAAATCTAAAAGCGATAAGAGAGAAAGAGAAAGTATTAATATAGATATTTCAATGGGAGCCGGAGAGAAGAACTATGAGTATGTTCATCCATCACCAGAGTTATTACATAAAAATACTAATAGTGGCTCTAAGAGTGGGGATAAGAAAGAACTTTTAGGTAGTGCTAATAAGCTTCAAGATACACTAGCGAGCTTTGGAGTTGAGGCTAAGGTAGTTCAGGTTACCAAAGGACCTTCTGTAACTAGATTTGAATTACAGCCTCATGTAGGGGTTAAGGTAAGTAAGATTGTTAATTTAGCTGACGATATAGCTCTTAATTTAGCTGCGTCAGGAGTGAGAATAGAAGCTCCGATTCCCGGAAAGGCTGCAGTTGGTATTGAGGTTCCTAATAAAGAACTTTCAGCAGTTCTATTTAGAGAAGTTATAGAAAGTGAAGAATTCACTGCAAGTAAAAAGAATTTAGCCTTTGCCCTTGGAAAGGACATTGGAGGAAATTGTGTTGTTGGCGATTTATCTAAGATGCCTCACCTATTAATTGCTGGGGCAACAGGTTCAGGAAAGAGTGTATGTATAAACACACTTCTAATGAGCTTACTCTATAAATATTCACCACATGAAGTAAAGTTACTTTTAATAGATCCAAAGGTGGTAGAACTTAATATTTATAATGGAATACCACATCTTTTAATTCCAGTAGTAACTGATCCAAAGAAGGCTGCAGGAGCGCTAAACTGGGCAGTAAATGAAATGACAAGAAGATATAAGCTCTTTGCAGATAACAATGTGAGAAACATTGAGGGGTATAATGATTTCGCAGATAAGGGGATAATTGAGGAGAAATTACCTTGGATTGTAATTATCATAGATGAGCTCGCTGACCTTATGATGGTATGTGCAAATGAAGTTGAAGAATATATCGGAAGGCTTGCACAGATGGCTAGAGCTGCAGGAATGCACCTAGTAATAGCAACTCAAAGACCATCTGTAGATGTAATTACAGGGGTAATTAAAGCTAATATTCCTTCAAGAATTTCTTTTGCAGTTTCAAGTCAAATTGACTCCAGAACTATTTTAGATTCATCAGGAGCAGAAAAGTTACTTGGTAAAGGAGATATGTTATACTATCCAGTAGGAGAATCTAAACCTATAAGAATCCAAGGAGCCTTTGTATCTGAAGAAGAGGTTGAAAGTGTTGTTGACTTTGTGCGAAGTGGAATAGAGAAGCATGAGTACAAAGCAGAAATTATAGAGGAAATAGAAAATAATGCTGCAAAAGGCAAGAATAGTAGTGATGATAGTGATGAATTGATTGATGAAGCTATACAAATAGTTCTTGAAGCAGGGCAAGCGTCAACATCCTTATTGCAGAGAAGACTAAAAATAGGGTATAATAGAGCGGCTAGAATTATCGATGAGATGGAAGCGGAAGGAATAATCTCAGGACGTAATGGAAGTAAGCCGAGACAAGTCCTAGGAAGAGAAGATTCAAGTAGATACTAGCTTCTATAAGATATAAATTGAATATGTAACTTTAACAAAAGATGATGTAAGTAAAATAACTTAAAACTTAGGAGGAGAATTAGTGGAAAAATTAAAATTTGGTGTCGTAAACTTAGGTTGCGATAAAAACAGAATTGATGCAGAAATAATAATAAATAGCTTAAAATCAAGATATGAAGTGGTTAGAGACGAGAATGAAGCAGATATACTTCTTATCAATACTTGTGGATTTATTGAATCTTCTAAACAAGAATCTATAGATACTATATTAGAAATGGCTAAATTCAAAGAAGGAAACTGTAAGGTTTTAGTGGCTACTGGATGTTTAACTCAAAGATATGGCGGCGAGCTTCTAGAACTTATTCCAGAGCTGGATATAATTCTTGGTGTAAATGATTATGATAAACTACACCAGTGTATAGAAAAGAGTTTAGCGAATGGTGAGAAGAGCTGTATAACTAGCTATAGTGATACAAATATTAATATAGGTAGTAGAGAGGTTACTACAGGTGGAACTACTGCGTACCTAAGAATTTCAGAAGGATGTAACAATGTATGTGCTTACTGTGCTATACCTAAGATAAGAGGAAGATACAGAAGCCGTGATATGGAAGATATCTTAAAGGAAGCTAAACAATTAGCTTTAAATGGATATAAAGAAATAATATTAGTTGCTCAAGATACTACTAACTATGGAGTAGATCTGTATGGAGAAAAATCTCTACACCTTCTTTTAAAAGAACTTGGTAAGATTAAAAGCATAAAATGGATAAGACTTCTATATTGCTATGCAGAAGAATTAACTGATGCTGTAATTGAAGAGATTGCAGCAAATGATAAGGTATGTAAGTATATTGATATTCCATTACAACACATTAGTGATGATGTTTTAAAGGGAATGAGAAGAAAAGGTAGAAGAAGAATAATAACTGAAAATATAGGTAAGCTTAGAAAGGCTGTACCAAATATAACGATTAGAACTACTTTTATAGTTGGATTCCCAGGAGAGACTGAAGAGAACTTTGAAGAATTATTAAATTTTGTAAAAGAAACAAAATTTGATAAGCTAGGAGTATTTACTTACTCTCAAGAAGATGGAACAGTAGCTGCTGACATGGAAGGTCAAATTGAAGAAGAAGTTAAGGTTCAGAGAATGGATGCCATAATGATGGCTCAACAATTAATATCTTCAGAAATAAATAAGAGTAAAATAGGAAGAGAGTATGAAGTTTTAATTGAAAGTAAAGAAAAAGGCCGTTACGTTGGTAGGAACCTTGAGATGGCACCAGAAATAGATGGTGAGGTTTATGTTAAAGGAAATGACTTATCAATAGGTACCTTTGCAAAGGTTAAAATAACGGATGCTCTTGAATATGATTTAATAGGTGAAGTTGTAAAATAAATATTTATTAGTTGTTCAGATAAAATTTACATTAAGATTTAGGTAATTATGAAAAAATATTGTATAATAGTTATAGTAACTAATTTATAAATAAGTTTAAATTTTGCAAAAATATTATAAAACAGGATTACTATATGAAGTTGAAATTGATGAAGTAGGAGATGGTGACAATGAATCTTGCAAATAAACTTACAGTGCTAAGAATGATGCTAGTTCCAGTATTTTTAATCTGTGCTATATTAAATACATTTACAGGGAATATTATAGCCTTGGTCATATTTATAATAGCGTCAGCTACTGATAAGCTAGATGGATACATAGCGCGAAGTAGAAATGAAATAACTAATTTTGGGAAATTCATGGACCCCTTGGCAGACAAGCTTTTAGTAACATGTGCTTTAATAATCCTTGTGGAGAAAAATATAATTCCAGCATGGGTGGTAGTTGTTATTATAGCTAGAGAATTTGTAGTTTCAGGGCTTCGTACTCTTGCGGCGTCTCAAGGAGTAGTTATAGCAGCTAGTAATTGGGGTAAGCTTAAAACAGTTATACAGATGGTGGCTATAAGTATGGGATTATTATTCCTTGTATATTCTCCAGCATGGCTTAATACGCTTACACAAATAACTATATATCTTGCAGGAATAATAACTATTTTCTCAGGTGTAGATTACTTTATAAAAGGAAAAGGCGTTATAAATATAAATGAGTAATGTTTAAAAATAGAATAATGTGTTAATGATGGTAAGGAGTTCCTTTTGAGTTTTTATGAAGGGGAGCTCCTTATTAATAAGTCTTGACCAACCTAAATAAATAATATATAATTAATACATAAGAACAACTGTTCGAAGTGGAAGGATGTGAACCCATAGGGGAAATTATGAATAATGATAAGTTAAAAGCATTAGAAGCAGCTATGAGTCAAATAGAAAAGCAATTTGGAAAAGGTTCGGTAATGAAGCTTGGGGAAGAAAGTAATTTAAATATAGATTGCATTTCTACTGGATGTCTAGGCCTAGATATAGGGTTAGGAATTGGTGGAGTTCCAAGAGGAAGAATTGTTGAAATTTTTGGGCCAGAATCATCAGGTAAAAGTACTGTTGCACTACATATAGTTGCAGAAGCTCAAAAACAAGGTGGATGTGCAGCGTATATAGATGCTGAGCATGCGTTAGATCCAGTATATGCAAAAGCTTTAGGTGTAGATATAGATAACTTAATAGTATCCCAGCCAGATACAGGAGAACAAGGACTTGAGATTACAGAAGCACTAGTAAGATCAGGAGCGGTAGATGTAGTTGTTATTGACTCTGTTGCTGCTTTAGTTCCAAAGGCTGAAATAGAAGGTGAAATGGGAGATTCTCACGTAGGTCTTCAAGCTAGACTTATGTCTCAAGCACTTAGAAAACTTACAGGATCTATAAATAGAACAAAGTGTTGTTGTGTATTCATAAACCAATTAAGAGAAAAAGTTGGAATTATGTTCGGTAACCCTGAGACTACACCAGGAGGAAGAGCTCTTAAATTCTATTCATCAGTAAGACTTGATGTAAGAAAGATAGATACAATTAAGCAAGGCGATACCTTTATGGGTAATAGAACAAGAATTAAGATAACTAAGAACAAGGTAGCACCTCCATTTAAACAAGCTGAGTTTGACATTATGTATGGAGAAGGAATATCTAGAGAAGGAGATGTCCTAGATATCGCTGTTAAAGAAGAAATAGTACAAAAAAGCGGAGCTTGGTTTGCTTATGGTGATGTAAGACTTGGCCAAGGTAGAGAAAATGCTAAAAACTTCTTTAAAGAAAATCCAGAAATAAGAAATGAAATTGAGAACAAAATAAGAGAGAAATATAATCTTCCTCTATGTGTACAGAAAATGTCTAAGGATGCAAAAGAAGATTCAAAATAATCTACAACAATAAAGTGTAATATTTATTTAATAAATAGAACAAAACATAAGATAAATAAAATTTTCCAAAAGGAAAGTTTTATTTATCTTTTTTATTTGTTATAGTTAGAGGCATTGATTTCACTGGTTTTCAACGGGCGGAGGTAATTTGTAGTATTTAGTAATAAACTTGACAATAATATTAAAGTAATATAAAATGAATACAAATACTGGTTTAATATAATAATGGATTTGAATAGAATATGCACCTTTTCACGCTTTCATTTTACTGCAAATAAATGTCATAAAATAAGCAAAGGAGGTGTTGGAAAATGACTTATAAAGTTGTTTTAATTATAGCTGTAATATTGGCTGTTTGTTTACTTGGGATTTTTGTTTTAATTTATACAAGAAAAAATATATCTTTAGCCAACGTATCCAAATCTGAGGAGGATGCTAAAAAAATTGTTGAGGACGCTAAAAAAGATGCGGAATCTACAAAAAAAGAAGCTATCTTTGAAGCTAAGGAAGAAGTTCATAGATTAAGAGCTGATTTCGATAAGGAATCAAGAGAAAGAAGAAGTGAAGTTCAAAGGTTGGAAAGAAGAGTCCTTCAAAAGGAGGAAACTCTAGATAAGAAAACCTTGGCTATTGAAAAGAAAGAAGAAGCCCTAATCAAAAAACAACAGGATGTTGAAACTTTAGAGTCAGGCATACAAGAACTCTACAATGGTGTTAGAGAAGAATTACAAAGAGTAGCAGGACTAACCTCAGAGGCAGCAAAAGAAATTCTTTTAGATGAGGTAAAAAGAGAAATAAAACATGAGACAGCAATGATGATTAAAGAAGTTGAGTCAAAAGCAAAAGAAGAAGCCGATAAAAAGGCTAGAGAAATAATTACTTATGCTATACAGAGATGTGCAGCAGACCATGTAGCTGAGTCTACAGTACATGTAGTATCTCTTCCAAACGATGAAATGAAGGGAAGAATTATCGGGCGCGAAGGTAGAAATATTAGAGCACTTGAAACTTTAACAGGAGTAGATTTAATTATAGATGATACTCCAGAAGCAGTTATTCTTTCAGGATTTGACCCTATTAGAAGAGAGGTAGCTAAAATTGCCTTAGAGAAGCTAATAGTGGACGGAAGAATACACCCTGCAAGAATTGAAGAAATGGTTGAAAAAGCTAAAAAGGATGTTGAAAACGACATAAGAGAAGAGGGCGAGCAAGCTGCCTTCGAAACTGGTATACACGGATTACATGTTGAAATAGTCAGACTATTGGGAAGGTTGAAATATAGAACTAGTTATGGTCAAAATGTGTTAAAGCATTCCATAGAGGTTTCATATTTAGCTGGACTTATGGCATCTGAGTTAGGAATTGATCCTATCATCGCTAAGAGATGTGGATTGCTCCACGATATCGGTAAGGCTGTTGATCATGAGGTTGAAGGACCACATGCTCTAATTGGTGCTGAAATAGCTAAAAAGTGTCATGAATCGCCTATAGTAGTAAATGCTATTGGTGCTCATCATGGAGACATGGAATATGAATCACTATATGCAGTGCTTGTTCAAGCGGCAGATGCTATATCAGCAGCAAGACCAGGAGCAAGAAGAGAGACTCTAGAAGCGTATATTAAAAGATTAGAAAAATTAGAAGAAATCGCAAATTCTTATGAGTGTGTAGAAAAGTCGTATGCAATTCAAGCCGGAAGAGAAATTAGAATTATGATTAAACCAGATGATGTTGATGATGCAGGAGCAATTGAAGTAGCGAGGGATATTGTTAAGAAGATTGAAGATGAACTTGAGTATCCTGGACAAATCAAAGTTAATGTAATCAGAGAAACAAGGGCAGTAGAATATGCAAAATAAATAAAGATGTTAAAAGGTAAGCCTCCTAAGTAATTTAGGAGGCTTTTTTGTTGTGAAATAAAGGAATTTTAATTCGAGTATAGAAATAATACTGTATGTATTTATATTTATAATAGTAGATGTGTTGTAGTAATAGTAGGAGGTTTTATCATGGAAGTATTAAAAGTATCAGCAAAATCAAGTCCAAATTCAGTAGCAGGGGCCTTAGCTAGTGTAGTAAAACAAAATGGTGGAGCAGAAATACAAGCTATCGGAGCTGGGGCTATAAATCAAGCAGTGAAGGCGGTGGCTATTGCTAGAGGTTTTGTAGCACCGAGTGGAATAGACTTAGTATGCATACCGGCTTTTGCAGATGTAGAGATTGATGGGGAAGAGAGAACTGCAATTAAACTTATAGTTCAGTGTAAATAACTTGTAATTTTACTTTTGACTATAAAATGAAATTTAGCTTTTAATTTTAAATTTAGAATCATGGAGAAAGCTCGTAAGGGATTATGAAATTGTTTGATTTGAAAGGGAATTGCCATTGGTAATTCCTTTTACTTATACAATGAATTATCATAAGTAATAAAAAAGAAGTCCGGAGAGGGTTTAACCATCATTAAAAATTATACATTTAAAAGGTATCTAAATTAGAAAAAGGAATGTAAATGTAAAGTTACCGAACAATCTTTACACTATATTTAATAAGTGTTATGATGAAATTGGGAATAATATGTATATTCATATAATGTGTATTATACATAAGGGTTTAAATTTAATATAGATTTATGGGGGCGTGTAAAATGATGTTATCACAAAAGGCAATGAAAATTTCACCATCACTTACTCTAGCAATTTCAGCAAAGGCAAAGAAAATGAAATCAGAAGGAATGGATGTCATAGGTTTTGGAGTTGGGGAACCCGACTTTGATACTCCAGGCCATATCAGAGACGCTGGGATTAAAGCTATTGAAGCTGGATACACAAGATATACTCCAGCATCAGGTACCGTTGAATTAAAGCAAGCTGTAATTAATAAATTTAAAGTGGATAATGATTTAACATATAAAACTTCACAAATTGTTGTTTCAAATGGAGCAAAACAAAGTATCGATAATGCTTTTAGAGCCATACTAAATCCAGGAGATGAAGTAATAGTTGGAAGTCCGTATTGGGTTAGCTATCCAGAAATCATAAGATTATCTGATGGAGTACCTGTATTTGTAGAAACTAAGGAAGAAGAATTTTTCAAGTTTACTATCGATGCTTTAGAGAGTGTGGTAACAGAAAAAACTAAGGCTATGATTATAAATAGCCCAAGTAATCCTACTGGAGCTATATATAGCAAAGGGGAATTAGAAAAAATTGCGGAATTTGCTAAAAAACATGATATAATAATTGTATCAGATGAGATATATGAAAAACTTATCTATGGAGATTGTGGTCATACTTCCATAGCAAGTATATCAGAAGATGCTTATAATAGGACAATTGTAATAAATGGAGTTTCAAAGGCTTATGCTATGACTGGTTGGAGAATTGGTTATGCTGCTGCTAGTGAAAAAATAGCTTCATTTATGTCAAATATACAAAGTCATACTACATCAAATCCATGTTCTATATCACAATGTGCTGCTTTGGAAGCTTTAAATGGAGATCAAAGTGATGTTGTAAAAATGAATAAAGAGTTTGATAAAAGAAGAAATTTTATGGTTGAAAAAGTTAATACTATAAATAACCTATCTTGTGTAAAACCAGAAGGTGCATTCTATGTTATGGTAAACATATCTAAAGTTCTTGGAAAAGAAATAGATGGTAAAGTTATAGAAAACTCTCTTGTTTTTAGTGATCTATTACTTGAAAAAGAAAAGGTTGCCGTAGTTCCAGGAGTTGCTTTTGGTACAGACGAGTTTATTAGACTTTCTTATGCTACTTCTATAGAGAATATAAAGAATGGATTAAATAGAATAGAAAAGTTTGTAGGTGGCTTAAAATAATATTCTCAGAGACGAGGTGATTGAATGCTAACAAAAGAATTAATTATTAATAATACACAAGGTTTACATGCTAGACCAGCAACATTACTTGTGCAAAAGGCGACAACTTTTAAATGCGAAGTTTCCATAGAATATAATGGGAAATGTGCTAATGCTAAAAGTTTAATAGGAGTATTATCTCTAGGAGTTAATAAGGGATATTCAGTAAAATTAATTACAAATGGAACTGATGAGGAACGTGCTCTAGAAGAAATTACAACTGTAGTGCAAGGACTATAATTTATAAAAGAATCGCCTCATAAGGCGGTTCTTTTATGCTATGGGGGACATATGGAAGAGATAATTTTATATAATAAAAGAACGCAACTTCAATTTGGAAGTGCTAAACACTTTATTAGGGCTTTTTTAGAATTGAAGGGTGGAAAAAGCAAATATACGGCTATTAGCTATGAGCGTGATATTAGAGATTTTTTCAGAGTTGAAAATGTTGAAGAAGTAGATTTGGAGTACATTAGAAGTGTGAATATTTTTCATGTTCAGCAATATATTATGGAACTTCAAAATAAAGGTCTTGCATCTGCTACTATAAACAGAAAGGTATCCTCTTTAAGTGCTCTTTATAAGTGGTTAATGAAATACGAGGATAACTATAATGATATAAAGCTTTTGAAATTTAATCCCTTTGCTAATGTAAAAGAAGAAAAGCCAACTATAACTAACAAGGTTACAGAGTTTTTAACGGAGGAAGAAGCTAAAATCCTCATAGGAAGTATTGATATATCTACAGTTTTAGGATTAAGAAACAAAACTATATTAGCTTTAGCTCTTACTACGGCTCTAAGAAAGTCGGAGATGATTAATATTAAAATTTCTCATATTACAAAGTATGGGCATTATGATGTCATTGATGTAATGAGAAAGGGTGGAAAAAGAGATTTAGTTAAGGTGCAGCCTAAGATCAAAGAACTTATAGAACAGTATCTTGAGGCTACTAATAGGAATGTTGAAGAAAATGGAGATGAATATCTCTTTGTTGGTCATGGAGTAAATAAGAGAAATAACGAAAAAATGGATCCAAGCACTCTTAATTATATGATTAAAAAAGTAGCTATGGATTGCGGGATAAATAAAAAGCTAAAAGTACACTCTACAAGGCATAGTGCTATAACTATTGCTATTACTCAAGGGGCTACCATTGAAAAGGTAAGAGAATTTGCAGCGCATAGGAGTATTGCAACTACTAACAGATATATTCACTCTATAGATAAATTGAGAGAAAATCCAGGGGATAATATAGATATTATATGAAATAGTAATTTATCAAAGACTCAAGGCATACATTTTATTATAAATAAAAAATGGAGGTATGTTTATGGGTAATGAATATGAATTTATACCATTAACACCAATAACACACGATTCCTTGCCAGAGGAAATGAGGGATTTTATATCCTCCTGTGGAATGAAGGGTATAATACCAAGAAGAAGCTTTGCTAATCCTAGTCATGGGATATTAGGGCAAGTCATAGATTTAAAAACTGTGGAGGATGGCCTAGAAATTGAAAGAGCTTTAGAAAGTGGATTAAAGGTGGAAAATGATGCAAATGAATATGTTAGATTTAGAGATGTAGAAATTAAAGATAATAGTGATGTAGAAATTAAAGATAATAGTGATGTATCAAATGAAGCGGTAGAAGAAGTTTTAAAATCTATAGAAACTAATAATTTGGGTGTATTAAAGTTTCTTCAAGCTAATGGAATGCCTTATGATAAAGCTAGAAAATTTGTAAAAAGGATTGTGAGGCTATCTTTAAGGTATGGGGAATAGCTTACTGGAGTTTAAGGGTGAGAAATGAGAATTAAGAAAATCGGCAGTTACTGTCGGTTTTTTATTGTGGAAAAAAACTATGGTAAAGTAATATTTCCTTTGTTACTCCTGTATAAATTAATAAACATGTATCCATAGCGGGGATGGGTATTAATTTTAAATTAGGAGGGGAAAAAAATGAAATACACAAGATATAATGTAAAGCCAAAGAAAAAGCAAGGTAGTAACTTAATCTTTTATTTAGCGCTTATATTGCTATTAGCGTTGGTGTTAGGGACTTTTATTCAGAAGTTTTTATTGCAGGGCGGAAATAGCATATGGTTTAAAAACCAAAGTCAACAAGAACAAGGACAACCTACTGACCCATCGGGAGAAAATGGGGATAGTAACCCTGTTGGAGATGGGAATCAAGGTGGAACACCTGTGGGTGACGATGAAAAACCACAGGATAATAGTGGTGAAGTCGTTGGAGATAAGTATAATTTTTATCTTCTTCAATGTGGAGTTTTTAAGGTTCAGGAGAATGCAACAAAGTTACTTAATACTATAAAACCCTATGGAAATCCTTTTACAGAAACAGAGGGAGAGGTTACTAAGGTCTACTTTGGAATTTATACTGATGAAACTATTGAAAGTGCTAGTGAACAATTAAAGGCTAAGAGTATTGAAAACTCTAAAGTTACTGTAAGTGTACCGGTTAAAGATTTATCAACTGGACAGTTGTGTAAAATTGTAGATAATCTATTGCAAATTATGAATAAGACAAATGAAAGTGGTGTTAAGTCCATAAATACTGCAGAAATTAAGACTTGGATAGGGCAGTTAGAGGCTGTGGATTCATCTATGAAAGACTATGAGAGTGTAGAGGAAATGAAGACATATATTAACAATCTTCCAGATGAAGTTGATAAGAATTCCTTTGATGATGGTTTGAAGTTGATATATAGTAAATTAATAGGGTTTAAGTTATAATTTTAGAATAAAATAAGAATAATCGACTAAGGAAAATAAAGAAATAATAATATATATGAAGAAATAAGCTGTTTGTAAACAAAAAGTTACAAACAGCTTAATTTTATAAAAAAAATAACAATAGCCTTGTGTAAAAAAATATTAAATGTTACACTATATTAGATATAAATATAAAGCATAAATAATTATGGTATATTTTGAAGTTTGAATATACTGGGGGATATTTTTATGGGGAAAGTCTATAAAAGCACCAAGGAATATATATTCATAACACTATTAGGTGCTATTTCTGGAAGTTTTATTGGACAGTTTTTGGGCAATACTTTTACTAACTTAGAGTTTTTGGGGAAAACTTATGCTATAGGGTTTAAGAGCCCGCTAATTATTGATTTAAGGGTTTTAGAAATAACCTTTGGACTAAATTTTGGTCTCAATATTATGGCCATAATAGGAGTAATTTTAGCAATTGTTATATACAAGAAATTCTAAGGAGGTAAATATGAATATTGTATTAGCATCAGGATCACCTAGACGACAAGAATTATTAAAAAGAATCACTGGAAATTTTCAAATTTCAGTTAGTGATTTTGATGAAAGTTCTATAGAGTTTAAGGGTGATATAGATAACTATGTTTGTGAACTAGCAGAAGGTAAGGCTAGGGATGTTCTACATAAATTTCAAGGTGAAAATATTATTATTGGCTGTGATACCATAGTATATTTAGATGGAAAGATTCTAGGGAAACCAGTGAATAATGAGGATGCTGCTAGAATGTTAAGATCACTTAGTGGTAGGACTCATCAGGTTTATTCAGGAATTGTTCTAATAAATACTAAAACAGATAAAATTATTAGAAAAAGTGTTTGTACTAAGGTGAAATTTACGGAGCTATCCGATGATATGATATTGAAATATGTAGAATCGGGACAAAGTTATGGTAAGGCAGGGGCTTATGGAATACAAGATGATGGAGCTATTTTTGTGGAAAGCATAAATGGCTGTTATTATAATGTAGTGGGTTTCTCTTTAAATACTGTATTTTTATTACTTAGGGAGATGGGGGTAAATCTATAAAGGAGTTAATTTATGGACAATAAATTAAGAGTTAAAGATTTACCTAAAAATGAAAGACCAAGAGAGAAGATTCTTAGATATGGAGCAGAAGGGATGAGTAATTCAGAACTTTTAGCTATAATACTAAGAACTGGAACTAAAGATGAAAATATATTAAAGCTATGTGACAGAGTTATATCTCATTTTGGAGGGATTAATGGACTTATTAATCCAACCATAGAGGATTTAAAAGAGATTAAAGGTATTGGAGAAGCGAAGGCCACTCAGATACTAGCACTTGCAGAACTTGCAGGAAGATTTAAATCCTTTAAATCAGGAGATGACTACACTGTTTCAAATCCTAAGGATGTTGCTTTTTATATGATGAACGAAATGAAAAGTTTAAAAAAAGAATATTTTAAACTAATTATGCTAAATACTAAAAATGTAATTATATCAGTAAAGGATGTATCAATTGGAAATTTAAACAGTTCCATTGTACATCCACGTGAAGTCTTTATTGAAGCAATAAAGAATAGTAGTGCATCGGTGATATTGTGTCACAATCATCCATCCGGTGATCCTTCACCAAGCAAGGAAGACATTCTTATTACTAAAAGATTAAAGGAATGTGGAACCTTACTTGGCATAGATGTTTTAGATCATATTATTATAGGTAATGAAGCTTACGTAAGCTTAAAAGAAAAAGGAATTGTATAATCGAGAGGAGAGATAGTTGTGGGTTTATTTGGAAAATCAAGAGACATGGGAATAGATTTAGGAACTGCAAATACATTAGTATATATTAAAGGAAAAGGTATCGTTTTAAGAGAGCCATCAGTTGTTGCTATCAACAAAAATACTGGTAGGGTTTTAGCGGTAGGAAACGAAGCTAAAAAGATGATTGGTAGAACACCAGGAAACATCGTTGCTATAAGACCAATGAAAGATGGAGTTATAGCTGATTTTGATGTAACTGAAAAAATGCTTAAACATTTCATAGAAAAGGTTGGAGCTAAAAACTCTTTCAAGAGTCCAAGAATAGTAGTTTGTTTCCCATCAGGAGTAACAGAAGTTGAGAAGAGAGCTATCTATGAAGCTACTAAAAATGCAGGAGCTAGAGAAGCTTACTTAATGGAAGAGCCAATGGCAGCTGCTATAGGAGCTGGACTTCCAGTTAATGAACCAACAGGAAGCATGGTTGTAGATATCGGTGGAGGTACTACAGAAGTTGCTATAATATCTTTAGGTGGAATAGTAACTAGCATGTCTTTAAGAGTTGCAGGAGACGAATTAGATCAATCAATAATAGCTTACATAAAGAAACAGTATAACCTTATGATAGGTGAGAGAACTGCTGAAAATGTAAAAATTGAACTTGGATCTGCCTTTGAAATCGAAGGAGAAGAGCCAAAGATTATGCAAATTAGAGGAAGAGACCTTATTACAGGACTTCCAAAGGTTGTTGAAATCGGAGAAACAGAAGTTAGAGAAGCTTTAAGAGAGCCAGTATCTTCAATTATAGAATCAATTAAAACTACTTTAGAAAAAACACCACCAGAACTTGCAGCTGACATCATGGATAAAGGAATAGTGCTTACAGGTGGAGGAGCTCTACTAAAAGGATTGGATAAATTAATTGGTCATGAGACTCATATGCCAGTGAATATAGCAGAAATACCATTAGATTGTGTTGCTATTGGAGCTGGAAAAGCACTAGACAACGTAGATATTATTAGCAGAAAATAGTATGAAAATATTCAAAAATAAGCTGGCAGTAATAGTTATACTACTGTCAGTATGCTTTTTGGGACTAATTGGTTATTCAGTTCAAAAAGACAATATGTCTTTAGTAGAAAATGGTGTTGGAAGTGTAGTTAACTCGGTGCAAGGAGTTTTTTACAAAGTAGGTAATAAAATAAAAAGTTCTGTTAGTTTTGTATTTAATTATAATGATATAAAGACTGAAAATGAGACGCTTAAAACTGAAAATGAAAGATTGAAGTCTTTTGATACTCAAAATGAGATTTTAAGAAATGAAAATGAGAGACTTAGAAGTATACTAAATTTTAAAGAAGCTAATGAGCAATATAACTATGTAGGGGCAGATGTACTTGGAATTGTTGGAAATAATTTTTTAGATGGTTACACAATTAATAGGGGTGAAAAAGACGGAATAAAAAAGGGTATGGTAGCAATAGACGGTAACGGCTTAATTGGTCAAGTTACTAGTGTTGGTGATAACTGGAGTATTGTTGAAAGTCTTTGTAATGAGAATATTGCAGTTGCTGGATATGTATTAAGTACAGAGGAAAGCAATGGAATAGTTAAAGGTTATAAGGGAAATGAAGACAAATTCTTAGCAGTAATTGAAGGTTTATCGTTAGATTCACAGATTAAGGAAGGTGACGTTATTTTAACTTCCGGACTTGGTGGGATTTATCCAAAGGGAATAAAAATAGGTGAAGTCCTAGAGGTTTACGAGGATAAGGCTAATGTTACTAAATCTGCAATTATTACACCATCAGTAGAATTTAATAAGTTAGAGCAGTTAACTATTGTAGTACCAAAGGAAACTAGAGATGTCAAGTACTAACAATAATACTTTGCCTAAAAAGATTCTTTATATATTTTTAATAATTATCACCCTTTTTATTTTAGATAATACACTAATTACAATGTTATCAATAAAAAGTATATATCCAAGTGCTCTATTTGTATTTATTGTTTGCTATTCCATAATAAATGGTTATGGCGAAGGAATAATTGTAGGGATAACTGCAGGACTATTTCAAGATATATATTTTCCAGGAGTATTTGGAATAAATATGCTTACTAATATGCTTATATGTATAATAGCAGCTAAAGTTGGAGAAAGCATATTCAAGGAAAAATCTATAATACCAATTCTATCCACATTCCTATTAAGTATGTTAAAGAGCATAACTGTCTTTGGATTGCTTGTGCTTTTAAAAAGAAGTAATAATTTCTTGTACCTAATCCCTTATAAAGGATTATATGATATGGTATTAGCAATATTTATGTATAAGCTTACTCTTAAGTTTAGTGAGAGTAAAACTATTAAGAAGGAATGGAGATTCTAGTGAAATATGAAAAAAGATAACAAAGATAAAAAAGACCTTTCAAGATATAAAGTATTTTATATAGCTATGGGAGTAATTTTTACTATTATCTCTGCTCGACTTATCTATCTTCAAGTAGTTTTAGTAGATGAATATAGAGACAGGGCTAATAACAATAACTATATGAATGTATCAGTGCCTGCTGCTAGAGGAGATATTACCGATGTAAATGGTAATGTATTTGCTACAAGTATACAAAGCTATACACTTGAGTTTACAGAAACTCCAGAAAGTAAAGCTAGCTTTTTCCCTACCATGGAGAAGGTATTTGAAATTTTAGATGAAAAGAATATACCAATGGTAGATGATTTTGCTATTAAAATTAATAGTGAAGGAAAGTTAGAATTTAACTTCCAGGCTACGGATGAAACTAGCAAAAGATGGTTGGAGCTTAGATTTAAAAAGGATAGAGGCTTTGATGAGATAGTAGCTAAAGAAGAGTTTGGCGATGATGTTAAACTTTCAGAGCTTAAAGAGGAGCAAAAGGCAAAAGTAGATGAGTTATTACTACAGCTTACTGCGGAGGATGTATTTAGAACTTTAGAGAAAAAATATGATATCACTAGATATTATGAGTTAACCCTAGAGGAAGAAAGAAGACTTATAATGGTTAAGGATGCTTTAAAAATGCAGAGCTATTCAGGTTATGATCAGATAACTATAGCTAACGGCTTAGATCAAGAAACTGCATTTATCTTTGAACAATTACAAGCAAACCTGCCAGGAATTGCTGTGGATAACAAACCTATGAGGCATTATCCAGAAAAGGAAGTTGGTTCAGGAGTTCTAGGATATATATCCTCAATTGACCCTTGGAATGAGGAAAAATATGAGGAAAAAGGATATGATGCAAGCTCTGATGAAGTTGGAAAAACTGGAATAGAAGCTGCCTATGAAGATTACTTAAGTGGGACAAAGGGGCAACAACGTATACAGGTAAATAAAGCTGGACGTAGAGTTGCAGTTCTAGGTGAGGTTGAAGCTTATGCAGGGGATACGGTTCAGTTGAATATGGATATGAATATTCAAAAGGTAGCTGAGATGGCTTTAGATGATACATTGGAGCAGATAAGACAGCAAAAGGGAAAAGGAACTGAGAATGCTACTAGGGGAGCAGTTGTTGTTCTTAGAAATACTGGGGAAGTATTAGCACTTGCAAGTAGACCTGGATATGATCCTAATATATTTACAATGCCAGGTTTATTAACACCAGAACTTTCTGAGGAGTACTTCAATCCTAATCTTGAGGAGAAGGGTAGAGCTTATATAAAGGACCGAGGCCTTGCTAATAAAGAAGGTATTCTAACGGCTACTGAGCTTAATACTTTAAGTTATGATGAAAGAGTAGAAGTTCTAGTAAATAGAATGTTCCCACTAGATAAAAGCATAGAGGGAAATACTGATGTTAGAGAAGATATGTATGATATTTTCCCTAAGCCGTTTTATAATTATGCTACCCTTACTTTAGTTCCACCAGGATCTACCTTTAAGCCTGTTACGGCGCTTGCAGGTCTTGAAGAAGGGGTAATTACACCAAGTGCGACAGTTCGTGATGATGGTGAATATAATAAGAGGTATAGTGATTATAAAGGTGCTTGTTGGATATATAATAAGCAGCATGGTTCACATGGTGATGTAAATGTTGCTGGGGCTTTAGAGAAATCTTGTAACTATTTCTTCTATGAGGTTGCAGATAGGTTGTATGATAAAACTGGTGGAGATGAGACTTCTCTAGATTTTATAGCTAGATATGCATGGAGTTTAGGACTTGGAATACCAAGAAATAGTGATTTAAAAGCATCTACTGGTATTGAAATATCGGAAAACTTTGGTCAGGTATATAACTATGAATCTAGTAAGGATATTTTAACAAATATAAACATAAATCTGCTAGTTGAATATTTGGAGCAGGGAATAAATTCTAGAAATGATTATTCGTATAAACCATTTGATATTGTGCAACAACCAGTGTTTGGGGATAGCAAAGAGGACCAACAAATAAAATTAACTAACGCTAAGAAGAAAGTGTTAGTTGATAAGATAAAGGAAGAAATTAAAAAAGAGGTTAGAACAAACGATGATGAAATGGAAGAAATGTTTATTCCATTAATCGAGGATATTATAAATACTAATCCTGATATCAAGGCTTTGGATTATTCAGAAAAAGATATTATAGGAATTTCTAGAGCGTTGGTATATTGTGTTCGAGATACTCGTACTAATATTAATTCTGCAGCTAATGCCTATGACGCCGCTATCGGACAAGGAATGAATGCTTTTACTCCACTTCAAGTGGCTAGTTATATGACTACACTCGTAAATGGTGGAACAAGATATGAGGTTAAGTTGGTTGATAAGATTTTAGATAGTGAAACAGGAGAAGTAATAGAAGATATAACTCCTGGAATAATAAGTGAAGCTAACTTTGATAAGGCTAATATAGATGCAGTAAAAGTTGGTATGGGAAATGTTAATATGGGGGAAGATGGTACAACGCATGGAGTATTTAATGGGTTTCCTATAAAAAGTGGAGGAAAAACGGGTACATCAAACGTTGTAGACGTAAAAATACAGGATGCTATAGGCAGAAATGCTGCTGGATTATATGTAGGTTTTGCACCTTATGATAATCCTGAAATTATTGTATGTTCACTACTATTTGATTCCGATGGAGACAAAGGAACCATAGCAAGAGCTGTTTTCGAAGAATACTTTAGAGACCAGTTGCTTGAAATGAATGCTGGATATAAATTCATGTACGATGTTCATGGAGAAGAGGAAAATAAATAGATTTAAACAAAAAGTAACAAATGGGTTTCCATTTGTTATTTTTTTCAGTAAAATAAAATATAGGTTTATGAGTGAATATCGGGGAATCTAACGAAAGTTTTTGAAAAGTCTCAAAACAAAGAAGGAATTTTGACAGTCTATGTTGAAATAGTGTAAGAACATCTCGATATGTGGAGGTTGCATATGCAGGATTACGGTATAAAAGTTAAGGGAGAAAAAGACGGATTAAATTTATTAGTAAACATAAAAGAATTTAATTCTATAGATAGCTTAGTCGAAGGGATAAATGACAAGCTTCATAAGGGGAAAAAATTTTATAAAGGTGCTACTATAAAGATAACAGTGGATGTAAGAGCTTTAGATTCAAGAGATTTAAGAAGAATAAGAGGCTTTTTATATGATGAATATCTGATAAAGGATTGTTCTTTTGTAGATATAAAAGAAACGGAGCAAAAAGTTTTCAATGGAGTCAATGAAGGTAAAACTAAATTTGTAAAGAAAACCGTTAGAAGTGGACAGAAAATTGAGTATCCAGGAAATATTGTTATTATAGGTGACGTAAATTCTGGTGCAGAAGTATATGCCGCGGGAAATATTATTGTGTTAGGTCAAGTAAAAGGGGCTCTTTATGCTGGATGCAATGGAAATGACAGTGCTATTATTTCAGCTATGGAGCTTACACCACAAATAATGAAAATTGCAGACCTTATCACTCGCTCACCAGAGGATATAGATAAACCAAAGTATCCTGAGGTAGCTAAAATCAAAAATGGAAATATTGTTGTAGAACCATATTCAGTGAATAAATATATTTAATGGAGGTATTATTAATGGGAGAAGCTATAGTTATAACATCTGGGAAGGGCGGCGTAGGGAAAACTACAACTACGGCTAATATAGGAACAGCTTTAGCATCTATGGATAAAAAGGTTGTTGTTATTGATGGAGATACCGGTTTAAGAAATTTGGATGTACTTATGGGACTTGAAAATAGAGTGGTATTTACACTTTTAGATGTTATAGAAGAAAAATGTAGATTAAAACAAGCGCTAATAAAGGATAAGAGATTTAGTAATTTATTTCTTCTTCCTACAGCTCAAACTAGAGATAAAAATGATGTAGATATAAATGAAATGCTTAGAGTTGTAACAGAGCTTAAGCAAGAGTTTGATTACGTAATACTGGATTGCCCAGCGGGAATTGAACAAGGGTTTGAAAATGCAATTGTTGCAGCTGACTGGGCTATAGTAGTAGTTAATCCAGAAATAACATCTGTTAGAGATGCTGACAGAGTTATTGGAAAGCTAGATGCTAAAGGAATTGAAAGACAAGAACTAGTAGTTAATAGAATGAATTTTGAAATGGCAAAAAGAGGGGACATGCTTTCTATAGAAGATATCAAGGATTGTCTTGCTATAAAAGTTATGGGAGTTGTTCCAGATGATAGAAGAGTAACTATTTCCACTAATAAAGGTGAACCTATAGTATTAGATAGTGATGCTTATGCAGGACAAGCATTTAAGAATATAGGAAAAAGGATAGTAGGTGAAGAAGTTCCATTTATAGATTTCAATGAAATATATGGCCAAAAAGGATTTTTAGGAGCACTAAAAAAATTATTTGGAGGAGGTAGAAATCAATAATGAGTTTATTTAAAATTTTTCCATCAAGAGTTTCCTCCAAGGATGTTGCAGCAGATAGATTGAAATTAATACTTGTTCATGATAGAGCTACAGTATCACCAGATTTTTTAGAAAATGTAAAAGCTGAACTTTTGAAGGTAGTATCTAACTATGCTGAGGTTGATCGTGGAGAGATTGAACTTAGACTTACTAATAGTGATGAATATGATGGAAGTTCACCAGCCTTAGTGGCTAGTATACCTATAAAGAAGGTTAAGCGATAATAAAAAAATAACAAAACGGTAACAATATAAAGCTATGATTTCCATAGCTTTTTTTGCTTCATATGTTATAATAGGAAAGGGTATGGAGGAAGAGATTATGATGAAATTATTAAAAAACTTTAAAATAAATGGAAAGCTTATAAAAAATATTGATTTTAGTATAATAGCTGTAGTTATAATGATTGTAGGCTTTGGTATAATAAATATATATTCAGCTGCTGGACTAGACTATGCAAAGCTTCAATTTTATTGGCTTATAATAAGCTTAGTAGCAGTATACTTTATTTTGACCATAGATTATGCGGATATTATCAGGTTTGCACCTTTAGTATATTGGGCTGGAGTAATTCTTCTGGTAATAAATGATTTTACTGGAAGTGCAGTAAATGGTGCTAATGCATGGATTCAAATTGGTAAAAGAGCAATTCAGCCAGGGGAGTTTGCTAAGATTGGTATGATTCTTATGGTGGCAAAGATTATAGAAGAGGCTGAAAGTGATGTTAATGATCCTAAGACTTTCTTTAAAGTAATTATATATGCGCTAATTCCAGTTGTACTAATATTAATACAACCAGATATGGGACTTACCATGGTTTCATTTTTTATTATGCTTGGTATTATGGTTATAGCGGGATTGAACTGGAAGGTAATTGTTGGAGGTCTTAGTGCTCTAGCAGCATCAATAGTAATAATATGGAATTCGCCTCTTATGAAGCCTTATTGGAAGCTTAGATTTTTAGCAGTAATTAATCCGGAAAAATATGCTCAGAATGAAGGATTACAGCTTATTCAATCTAAAATAGCTATAGGTTCAGGAGGAGTATTTGGCCTTGGTTTTTTAAATGGTAAACAGTATAAGTTTGTACCAGAAAACCATACAGACTTTATTTTTGCAGTAATTGGCGAAGAATGGGGTTTGGTTGGGGCATTATTTCTAATGATTTTATATGGTCTACTTTTATATAAGCTTATAGGGATAGCAAAGAACTCTAAGGATATTGCAGGACGTATAATTGTTATAGGTATTGTTGGATCCATAATGTTCTCTATAATACAAAATATTGGAATGACTATAGGGCTTATGCCTATATCAGGTATAACACTACCTTTTGTAAGTTATGGTGGAAGTTCTATGTTAACTAACTTTATTTCTTTAGGAATAGCGTTAAACATAGGGATGAGAAAGAAAAAAATTAATTTTTAGGAGTGTGATTTTAGTGAGAATAGCACTAGTTGCCCATGATAAGAAAAAAGATGACATGATAGATTTTGCAAAAAGATACAATGATGTTCTAAAAAATCATGAACTTTATGCCACAGGGACTACAGGAAAGTTACTTAATGAGTTAGTTGGACTTTCTGTATATAGATTTTTATCTGGCCCTCTAGGGGGAGACCAACAAATAGGAGCAAAGCTTGCAGAAGGTAAGATGGATATGATAATCTTCCTAAGAGATCCATTGACAGCACAACCACATGAACCAGATGTAACAGCTCTTATAAGACTTTCAGACGTGCATCACATACCCCTAGCTACTAATTTAGGAACAGCTGAAGTGTTTATGAAGGCACTTGGAGATAGATAAAACTTTTTCGTTTTTATGATGAAAAATTATAGAATATAAGAATTCTAAATTCATATTAGAATTATAGAAAAGCTCAGTAAAGGCTATATGCTATTACTGAGCTTTTATTATAGATTTAATTAAATTTCAAGGGTGAATTCCTATGGTTAGCTTACTTTTAAATGGAGGAATTCGTATATAAAGTGAAAGTAATTATAAAATTTTATTACAATAAATTTTCAAATTAAAATTAATCGAAGCCTCTACATAAATTATGATTTATAGCTTAATAAAAAATAAAGTTTTTTTCATAAATTGAAGCAAATATAATATATATAGATTAGTAAGAGTAAATATAGGGAGGTTGTATGATGGGTATGTATAATGATTATTATAAAAAATACTATTCTACCATTAATAAGCAAAGTAGCGCCTCTAGGGTTTATGTTCCGGGGGGACATAGAGGAACAAGTGTAGAAGTCCATGGGAAAGGAATTAGTAGTTTTCCTATTTTTCTTAATGTGTTTGGAAAGGGATATACAAGCATACTAATAGTTCAGTGTGTCGTAACTTTAATCCTTTTTGTGGGATTGATATTATATAGGGTATATCCTACAACCTATATAGGAAGAGCTTACAGTACTGGACTTAATTACATGAGCAAGAGTATTGCTGTAGAGGATATAACAAAAGAAAAGGTAGTAGGTGTATTTAATGAATTTAAATCTGTACTAAACTTTAATGAAAAGAAGGAATTATACATTAGCGAAAATTATATATATCCTGTTACAACCGAAGAACAAAGTGACTATAGTGTAAATGATAATAAGTTATTTATAAATGCAAAGGAGGGTAGCTTTGTTAGAGCTTCTTATCCAGGCAAAGTTAAGGAAATAGACGAAAGTGGTGCTATAACTATAAATTATGGTGATGGTATTGAAATGACTTACAGTGGATTAGGAGAAGTTAATGCCATGGAAGGTATGACGTTAGATACAAATGATGTAATTGGAAAAGCTATAGCTGAAGCAGAAAATAAAATATCTATAGAAATATTTTATATGGGGGATAAATTAAATCCCGAAAACTGTTTTAATTTAAATAAGTCAATTTAGCAATGTTAATGGGGAGGACATATTGATTAGAATAAGTAAGTATCTTATACCCTATATAATTCTAATATTGATAGTTAGCTTTAAGAGTAAATTATTTATGGGATTTTTAATCATTATTATCCATGAGTTTATCCATCTAATAACAGCCAGAATACTAGGCTATTCTGGCTTTTCTATAGATATTTTACCTATTGGAGCAAGTCTTAAGCTTAGGGATTTAGATGAATCAACGCCAAGAGATGACATTATTATTTCAATAAGCGGTCCTATGGGAAATTTTTTTATTGCTTTGTTTTGCTATTTTTTGAACTCATATTATTCCCGTGTTGGGCTTCAAGAATTTGCTAATTATAATATAGTTATAGGAGTATTTAATCTTATACCGGCATTTCCTTTAGATGGTGGTAGAATACTGAGAGATTTATTGAATTATAAGTTTATATATAAAAAAGCAAATAAGATTGCACTAAATATAAGCATTGGGATAGGATATATATTTGGGGCAATTTTTTTAATTACTTTATATATGAAAAGTATTAATGTTGACGTTCTATTTTTCTCTGTATTTATCCTTATAATCTCCTATAGAGAAAAAAGGAGGATTGCATATATAATAATGGGATATATTGTTAAAAAAAAGGAGAAGCTAATACGTAGGGGATACCTGGAAAACAAAAGTATCTCAGTATATTACAAATTAAATATACTGCAACTCATAGAATTAATAGATAAAAACAAGTATAATGAGTTTATTGTCTTAGATGAAAATATGAATATGTTAGGAATTTTATATGAGGAAGATATTTTAAATGCCATAAAAGATTTAGGAAATATAACTCTAGAGGAAGTACTGGATACATATCCAGATGAGTAGTAATGAGCATCTTAGGAATAGTAAATAATGGCCATATACTTGAAATATTACGTGCTTATGATAAAATGATTAATTGAATTAACTTAAGGAGGATACACGATGAACAAAATTTCAGATGATATTCTATGTAAGGTTGAAAAGCCAGCTAGATATATTGGGGGAGAATTAAACTCCTATAATAAAGATAAAAATAGTGTTGATATAAGATATGCTTTTTGTTTCCCAGACGTATATGAGGTAGCAATGTCTCATCTTGGAACAAAAATTCTATATTCTGTAATGAATGAGAGAGAAGATACTTACTGTGAGAGATGCTTTGCACCTTGGCCAGATATGGAGAAGGAGCTTAGAGATAATAATATTCCTCTAGGAACTCTTGAAACTAAAGATTCTCTTAGCGATTTTGATATATTAGGATTCACTCTTCAGTATGAGATGAGTTATACAAACATATTAAATATGTTAGATATGTGTGATATTCCACTTAGAGCTTCAGAAAGAGGAGAAGAGCATCCAATAGTTATGATGGGTGGTCCATGTGCCTACAATCCGGAGCCACTTTATGATATAGCAGATGCCTTTATCCTAGGAGAAGGTGAAGAGGTTACAAATGATATATTAGATGTTTACAAAGAAATGAAAGGTAAACCAAAAGCTGAATACTTAAGAGCTATTTCTAAGATTCAAGGAGTGTATGTACCTTCACTTTATGATTTAACTTACAATGAAGATGGAACTATAAAAGCAATGACTCCTAAGTTTGAGGATGTTCCTGCAACTGTTAGAAAGAGAATATTAATAGACTTTGATGCTAATAATTTCCCAGACAAGTTTATAGTACCTTATACTGAAATCATCCACGATAGAATAGTTATTGAGACTTTCAGAGGATGTACAAGAGGTTGTAGGTTCTGTCAGGCAGGTATGATATATAGACCAGTTAGAGAAAAGACTACAGAAAAACTTATGGAAGAGATTGATGTTCTTCTTAAGAATACAGGATATGAAGAAATTTCACTAAGTTCTTTAAGCATCTGTGATTACTCTAACATACAAAACTTAATTATGGGTTTAATTGAGAAATATGGTGAGGAGAAAGTTGGAGTTTCTATACCATCTCTTAGAATAGATTCTTTCTCAGTAGATTTAATTAAAGAAATTCAAAAGGTAAGAAAAACTGGATTAACTTTTGCACCAGAAGCTGGAACTCAAAGAATGAGAGACGTAATCAACAAAGGTGTAACTGAAGAGGATTTACTTAGAGCTACAAGCAGTGCTTTTGAATCAGGCTGGTCTACTATAAAGTTATACTTTGTAATAGGACTTCCTTATGAAAGAATGGAAGACGTTGTAGGAATTGCGGATCTTGCACAAAAGGTTGTAGATGAATATTTCAAAGTACCAAAACATATTAGAAAAAGAGGCTTAAGAGTTACTGTAAGTACTTCTATATTAGTACCAAAGCCATTTACTCCATTCCAATGGGCGCCAATGAACCAAGTGCCAGAGGTTAAAGAAAAAATTTCTAACCTTCGTGACGCTATAAAGAGCAGAGCTATTAACTATAACTGGCATGATTCTCCACTAAGTTACCTTGAAGCTGTATTTGCAAGAGGAGATAGAAGACTTTGCGATGTGCTTATAAAAGCTTTTGAAAAGGGTGCTAGATTTGATGGATGGAATGAATACTTCAACAAAGAAACATGGCAGGAAGCATTAGCTGAATGTAATGTTGATGGAGATTTCTATGCTTACAGAGAAAGAAGCTATGACGAAGTACTTCCATGGGACTTCATAGATATTGGAGTTAGCAAAAGATACTTAATGAGCGAAAACGAAAAAGCTAAGGAGCTAGTTTTAACACCAGACTGCAGAGAAAAGTGTACTGGTTGCGGAATTAATACTAGCTTTAAGGAAGGGGAGTGTTTCCACGGTGCGTTATTTAATAAAGTACACTAAGGAAAGTGAGTTAAAGTTTGTATCTCACTTAGATTTAATGAGAACTATTCAAAGAGTTATTAGAAGAGCGGGGTTACCTATAGAGTATTCTAGAGGTTTTAACCCTCATATGAGCTTATCTATAGCGCAGCCACTATCAGTAGGGGTATATTCTACGGGAGAGTACTTAGATGCTGTATTCGTTGAAGAGGTGGATGAGGATAAGGTATTAGAAGCTTTAAATGCCAATACTGTAGGTGGAATTAAGTTTCTTTCTGTTACTAAGGTGATAAAGAAGGATGAAAGAAAGATTCCTCAAGCTATGGCTATTATAGATGGAGCTAAATATATTATAAGATTTAAGCTAAAAGAAGGCGAGACAGTAGATTTTAATGCTCTTCTTGCTTTAAATGAGTGGGAAATTCTGAAAAAGACTAAGTCTGGAGAAAAGGAAGTAGACATTAAGCCTTTAGTTAAGGAACTTAAAAACTACATTGAAGATGGAGTTTTAGTTGTAGAGGCACTACTTAGCTGTGGAAGCAGAGAAAACTTAGGTGCAAGTCTATTAAGTGATTTCATAAAGCTTCATGTATCGGCTATTAATGAAGATGCCTTTGTAGATATAAAAAGAGTTGAAATATACGCACTAAAGGATGAGAAGTTTGTTCCTCTAAATGAATTCTTTTCTGCATAGCTAGGGGTGTTAACTATGAAAAAGATATTTATTGAAAGACAGGAGTCTTTATTAAAGGTAGCTATCAAAAGAGAAGATGAGCTTAGAGAGTGTTTTGTAGAAGAAGAAACTAATAGCCCTAAGGTTGGAGAAATCTATAAGGGTGTAGTGAGAAATATAGTTCCAGCAATGCACTGTGCCTTTGTAGACATAGGGTATGAAAAAAATGCCTATATGTCCATAGAAGGTAAGAAGAAGGATAATGGTCTTAAAAAGGGTCATGAAGTTATGGTTGAAATTATCAAGGAAGAGGTTGGGAAAAAAGGACCTAAGGTAAGTGAGAATATTTCCCTTCCAGGAGCTTATGTGGTTTTAACTAAGGAACATGATGAACTGCATATTTCTAAGAAAATAGCTAGTGATGAATTTAGAGCTTTAGTTAAGGAAGAAATAGCAAAGCCTGAAGGATTAGGTCTTGTAATTAGAACTAAGGCTGACGGTGTAGAATTTAAAATAGTTAAGGCTGAAATTGAAGAGCTGATTCATAGATATGAGGAAATACATAGTAAATTTATTTATGCAGCTAAGGTAGGACCTCTTTATAGGGATAATGGAGTTCTCAGTAGAGTTATGAGAAACTATACTGAGGGTGGAGCAAAGATAATTGTAGATCATTTGAAGGACTATAATTATTTTAAAGAAGTTATTTCTGAGAAGAAACTTGAGGATATTCATATAGAACTCTATGAAGGACCACTGTCGATTTTTGATAACTATGGTATTGAAAAAGAAATATTAAGCTTAAGGCATAATAAAATAAATCTTCCAAGTGGAGGGAATATTGTCATGGATAAAACAGAAGCCATGATGGTAGTAGACGTAAATACTGCCAAAAATATAAAATCCACTAGGGAAGAGAATAGCGTTCTTATTACAAATAAGGAAGCAGCTATTGAAATTGTAAAGCAGATAAAACTTAGAAACCTAGGTGGAATCATCTTAGTAGACTTCGTTGATATGAAATCTTTAAAGGATAAGAATCAGGTTATGGAGATTTTAAAAAGTGAGTTCTTTGATGACAAAAATAATCCTAGAGTTTATCCATTTACAGAACTTAATCTAGTTCAGATAACTAGAAAGAAATACGGTAAATCTATTTGTGATTTTGTATTTGAGAATTGTGAATTGTGTCATGGCAGTGGAGAGAAGGTATCTCTTGAGTATTTAACTAATATTTTAAAAGGGAAGATAAGAAGAATAGTAGTAGGGCAACAGGTCAAGAATATATACATAGAGCTTCCAGACCTATACGAGAAGGAAGTTAAAGGCGATGTTATTGATTTTGTTGGGAAATTAGAAGCTCTAGACTGTGATATCTACGTTAAGTTTGAAGAAAACAACAATAACTTTAAGGTAGAGCCTATTATTTTCCATAGTCAATTAGAAATCCTTGAAAATTTACAAATTTTTTCATCAAAACTTAAATCTATATAATCATGAATAAAAATGTGATAAGTTTCTTTACATTGAGCGTTCCATATGTTAAAATGTCATTTGTAGACCGCACACATAAGGTTTTTAAAATAGTTCTGAATTAGCTTTTAAAGTTAATTTAAAACTTACCTGAGATGGCGAGACTGGATTGAGGAGGTGTATTTTAATGTACGCAGTTTTACTTACTGGAGGAAAGCAATACAGAGTTCAAGAGGGAGACGTTCTTTTCGTTGAAAAACTTGAAGCTGAGGTTGACTCAACTATAGAATTTGATAAAGTTCTAGCAGTTGGAAAAGAAGATGGTTTAGTAATTGGAAAACCTGTAGTTGAAGGAGCTAAAGTTGTTGCTAAAGTAGTAGCACAAGGAAAAGCTAAGAAGGTTATAGTTTTCAAATACAAGCCAAAGAAAGATTACAGAAAGAAACAAGGTCATAGACAACCATTTACTAAAATAGTAGTTGAGAAGATCGAAGCATAATATGATTGTTGGGAATTTTAAAAGAAGAGATGGGAAGCTTGAATCATTCCATGTGGATGGACACGCTGAGTATTTTGATTTTGAAGAGAACACAACTGTTTATGATGACGTTGTTTGTGGATGTGTATCCAACTTAGCACAGGTAACAATCTTAGGAATGTTAGAAGTGCTGAAGCTGAACCCTAGCTATGTGGCCGAAGAAGGAAACATCAGACTAGATTTATCTAATCTTTCAACTGTGGAGCTGAATAGCGCACAGGTTTTACTTGAAACCATGTTGTTAGGATTAAAAAATTTAGAAATTAGCTATGGAAAATATATCAAAGTTATAGTAGAGGAGGTGCAGTGATATGTTACTAATAAACCTTCAGTTATGTGCTCATAAAAAAGGAGTAGGTAGCTCAAAGAACGGTAGAGATAGTGAATCTAAGAGATTAGGTGTTAAACGTGCAGACGGACAATTTGTACTTGCAGGAAACATCCTTGTAAGACAAAGAGGAACAAAAATTCACCCAGGTACTAATGTAGGTATCGGTGGAGATGACACTCTTTTCGCTAAGGTTGATGGAGTTGTAAGATTTGAAAGAATGGGTAGAGATAAGAAAAAAGCTAGTGTTTACCCAGTTGATGTAGAAGTTGCAATAGCCGAATAGTTTATAAAGCACCCGTATAGGGTGCTTTTTTATGCCATAGTAATACTATGGCATAAAAAAACATCTTAATTAAAATGGTGTTTCAATAATTATGATTTAGTACATACTATATGTATAGATACAACACAGATATGTATAGATGCAACACAGATAGGTATAATAAATATATTTATCGATAAAGCTAAAAAATATCAACGGATGTTTTTGTGAGGAGAGTGAAATTAATAATGTTTATAGATAAGGCGAAAATTTTTGTTAAATCAGGTGATGGTGGAAATGGTTCAATCCATTTCAGAAGAGAGAAATTTGCTCCACTTGGAGGTCCAGATGGAGGAGATGGAGGAGATGGTGGAAGTGTTATATTACAAGTAGACAGCAACATGACTACACTATTAGACTTCTCATATAACCGTAAATTCGCAGCTCCAAATGGAGGTAAGGGTGAAGGTTCTAAATGTTATGGAAGAGCTGGAGAAGATATTATAATTAAGGTTCCAATGGGAACTATAGTTAAAGACTTCGATACAGATAAAATTATGTGTGACTTAGCTCACGCTGGAGATTCATTTGTAATTTGTAAAGGTGGAAAAGGTGGAAAAGGAAATGCTAAGTTCTGTACACCAACAAGACAGGCACCACAATTTGCAGAGCCAGGAATGCCAGGAGAAGAAAGATTCATAAAGCTAGAGCTTAAGCTTTTAGCAGACGTAGGTCTTTTAGGTTTCCCTAACGTAGGAAAATCTACTTTATTATCTATGGTATCAAAGGCAAGACCAAAGATAGCAAACTACCACTTCACTACTATTAAGCCAAACTTAGGAGTAGTTGCAGTTAATGGGATTCAACCTTTCGTTATAGCTGATATTCCTGGAATTATTGAAGGAGCAGCTGAAGGTGTTGGACTAGGTCTTGAGTTCTTAAGACACATAGAAAGAACTAGAATGCTTATTCACGTAGTAGATATCTCTGGAATAGAAGGAAGAGATCCAATCGAAGACTTCAAGAGAATCAACGAAGAGCTTAAGAAATATAGCATAAAGCTATGGGATAGACCACAAATAGTGGCTGCTAATAAATCAGATATGCTATATGATGAAGAAGTTTATGAAAACTTCCAAAAAGAATTAAATGCTATGGGATATGATAAAATCTTCAAAATCTCTGCAGCAACTAATGAAGGTGTAGATGACCTAATGAAGGCAGCAGCAGAAATGCTGACAACTATTCCGGTTAAAGAGTTAGAAATTGCAGAGGAAGATAAGTTTATCCAAGAACAGAAGAGATTTACTTATGAAATAAATGAAGTTGAAGATGGTGTCTTTGAAGTTTCAGGAACTTTCGTGGATAGATTACTTAACAGTGTTAATATAAATGATCCAGATTCTTTGAGATACTTCCATAAGGTATTAAGAAATAAAGGTATAATGGACAAATTAAAAGAAATGGGAATACAAGATGAAGATATCGTTAGATTAAATGATTTCGAATTCGAGTTCCTATTATAGTAAGGGGAATATAAATTATGATAACTACAAAACAAAGAAGCTATTTAAGATCACTTGCAAACAAATTACAACCAATATTTCAAGTTGGTAAGGGTGGTATAGAAGAGAACTTCTTAAAACAAATAGATGAGACTTTAGAAACAAGAGAATTAATAAAAATAAAAACTTTAAACAATAGTGGAATTACAGCAAGAGAAGCTTCAGATATTTTATGTGAGGAGCTTGGTTGTGAAGGAATTCAAGCTATCGGTGGAAAAATAGTTATATATCGTAAATCTAAAAATAGTCCTAAGATAGATTTAGAGAATATGAAGTTAATAACTAAAGAAAAAGTTGTAGAATCAAAAAAACAAATAGAGATTCGTAAAGCTGAAAAAAGAAAAGAACAAAGAAAAAAAGACTACAAAAGTAAGATAGCAAGCAAAAAAGGTAGTTATAGCAGAAATAAATAAATAGATAAACTAATTTTAGAGGAGGTATTGCTTCCTCTAAAAGTATATTGTTTATTAATTTGTAAAGTTAAGTTCAAGTTATTATTGGTAAAATATTTCATCTATGGTATTATGATTTTAAGAGGTAATAACATGAAAAAAGCAATTTTCGGAGGAACTTTTGACCCTATACATATAGGACATATTCATATTGCATATGAAGCATTATATAATTTAAGTATGGACGAGATTATATTCGTACCTAATGGTAATCCGCCACACAAAAATAGCAAGGTGGTAACCTGCGGAGATATAAAATATGAAATGGCTCTAAAAGCTGTAGAGGGAAAAGCAAAATTCTCTATAAGTGATTATGAAATTAGTAATAACGGATTAAGTTATACATATAATACTCTAACTCATTTTAACGAGCTAGAGCCAGATACAGATTGGTTCTTTCTTGTTGGAGTTGATAGTTTAATGTCATTCAGGACATGGATGAATATAGATATTATATTGGATAACTGTACATTAGTTGTGTTTTCAAGAAGTGGATATAATGATAAAAATGTATATGAAATGAAGGCAAGAATTGAAGAAGAATATAATACTAATATTATATTCTTAGAAATGCCCCTTCTGGACATATCCTCCACTGAGATAAAAAGAAAAATAGCACAACATAGAGTTGTTAATTATCTCCTTCCAAATGGTGTGGAAGATATAATTAACAAATATAATTTATATAGGGATAAGGTGTAGCGTATGTGGCATGAGAGCAAGATAAAAGAATATATAAAAGTACATCTCACCGAAGATAGATACAATCATACTTTGGGAGTAATGAAAACCAGTGAAGAACTGGCAATTCGTTATGGAGTAGATCCAGCTAAGGCAAGAATTGCGGGGCTTTGCCATGATTGTGCTAAGAATTTTTCTGCTAGCGATTTAATCAACAAAGGTAAAGTGAGTGGTGAAATTATATCAAATGTATATTATAAATCACCACAGCTTTTACATGGAGTTGTTGGAGCATATATAGCAAGAGAGCTATTCCATATTCATGATGAAGATGTATTGAATGCAATAAAGTATCATACTACAGGCAGAGAAAATATGAGTATTCTGGAAAAGATAGTTTATATGGCAGATTGTATTGAACCAGGAAGAACCTACAAGGGAGTAAATGAGTTAAGGCAGCTAGCGTATGATGACTTAGACAAAGCTCTTTTAAAGTCATTTGAAGATACTATAATGTATATCATAGCTAGAGGCTCTATAATTCACATAGATACTATAAAAGCTAGGAATTATCTTCTAATGGGAAACAGAAGAAATTAGGGTTTAATATGGAGCGCAAGCTTCAACTTAATATTTTAGTTATGGGGGCGAGAATATGAATAAAACTATTGTAAATACTGAAAAAGCACCAGCAGCTTTAGGACCATACTCTCAAGGAGTCAAAGTGGGGAACATACTATACACTTCGGGTCAACTGCCAATAAATGAAGCAGGAGAGCTTGTAAGCGATGATATAAGAAAAGCTACAGCAGTATGTCTTGATAATGTTAAAGCTATCTTAGAAGAAGCAGGAACATCAATGGATAAAGTAGTTAAAACACTAGTATTCATTAAGGATATGAATGACTTTGCAGCTTTAAATGAAGTATATGCAACTTATTTCACAGAAAATCCACCTGCAAGATCTTGCGTACAACCAGCTAGATTACCAAAGGATGCATTAGTAGAAATAGAAGTAATTGCAATCGTTGAGTAAAATAAGCCTCCAATAGTGGAGGCTTATTTTAATGAAAGATAAATAATTGAGGTGAGCACATGAGTATAATTACATATACAGTAGATAAAACTGGTCATGAACTAAAAATAAGAGATTACATGAAGGATTCATTAAATCTTTCAGGGAGATTTATTAAAAATTCTGCTATGGATAGAAGAATTATGGTTAATGATAAAGAGGTTAAACTTAGCTATAGGCTTTCAGAGGGCGATGTGATTCAGGTTAGAGTTACAAAGGAAGAAACACAGAATATTGAGCCAGAAAATTTAAATATTCAGGTGATTTATGAGGATGATGATTTATTAATCGTTAATAAACCTCCGTATATGGTGGTTCATCCGACGAAGAGTCATTCTATGGGTACTTTAGCTAATGGAGTCATATATCACTTTAGAAGCAATAATGATAATTCTATAGTTAGGCTTGTAAGCAGACTTGATAGAGATACTTCAGGACTGATTATGATTGCTAAGAATCAGTTTTCTCATATGAGCTTAGCTAGGGCTATGGATGAAAATACTATTGAGAAATCTTATTTAGCAGTTATTCACGGTAAATTGGAGCCTAAAGAGGGAATTATTGATAAACCTTTAGGAAAACCTGAGAATGAAACAATTAAGAGAGCTGTTATAGAGGATGGGCAAAGAAGCGTTACTCATTATAAAGTTATAGAAGAATTCAAGGAAGCGGAGCTAGTACAGCTATTTTTAGAAACAGGTAGAACTCATCAAATTAGGGTTCATGTAAGCCATGAGGGATGTCCTATTTATGGAGATTCACTGTATAGTGAGTTTAATGATGAGGAGTTTATTAACCGTCAAGCACTTCATGCTTATAGACTAAGGCTTCCACATCCAAGAAGTGGAGAAATGTTAACTTTTGAATGTGAAGTACCTGATGACATGAAAAAATTAATTTATAAGTTGAAAAATAAATAGTATAAAATAAGAAAAGCACAGTTCAAATTTGAACTGTGCTTTTCTTATTTTAGTTTTTAATGTTTTTTCTTGTTGCTATGTGATGATAAGTAGTTTTTTCTTCTCTTTGCTAAATTTCTTTTTCTTATAATTAATATTATTATAAGTAAAAGAATTAGTATTCCTAAAATAGCACCTATTATTATTCCAGCTAACTTTACGTAGCTTATAGTGTTATCCTTAGTAGTCACTAAGTCACCAAACACAGGAATAACCATTTCGTGATATTCCACGTTGCTTATTACGTCAGCTGTATAAGTTTGACCGTTGTAATCAATAGTTGCAGTAGTAATAACTTCACCAGCATTAAAGAATTTTCCTTCTAAGGCTTTCTTGTTAATTGTAACAGTAGGCTCTGTTTTAGTAGTGATATCTTTTGTGTAAGAAATATCAGAGTCGATTATTAAAGGAATTATAGTTCCGTTAGAGGTTTCATAAGTTCCAATTTCATCGCCTTTAGAAAGTAATTTATTACTAGCAAAATTTTCAAAGGCCCAATCAAAAATACCTGTTATTTCATCATAATAAGCTTTTTTTTCATCAAATAGAATTGCTACAATAAAGGCTTGATCACCCTTCTTAGCAGAAGCTACGAAAGAATGTTTTGATTCATCAGTGTAGCCTGTTTTTCCAGCTACAACATCAGGATAATAGCAGTCATAGGCTTCATGAATTAGTCTATTATCATTCCATAGAGGTCTTTGCTCAGGAAAGATGTTTGTAGGCTCCAGCATGGTAGCTTTAGTTTGTGATATTTCTATATATTTTGGATATTTTAGAAGTTCTTTCTCAATGAGAGCTAGGTCATAGGTTGTAGTTCTATGAGTTTCTTCATATAATCCATGTGGGTTAGTGAAGTTAGTGTTCATAGCACCAAGTTCCTTTGCTCTTTTAGTCATAAGCTGTCCAAATGATTCAATAGAACCTGAAATATGCTCTGCTAGTGCTGTAGCACAATCGTTTGCAGAAGCAAGTATAACGGCATATAGCATTTCTTCTACTGTCATTTCCTCTTTGACATCAATATAAATTTTTGAGCCTTCGATGGTTGGTGGAATTTCACCTACAGTTACAACTTCATCTAGCTCACAGTTTTCTAAGGTTAACAGTATGGTCATAAGCTTTGTTGTTGAAGCTGGTGGGTACTGAGTATGTTCTTCTTTTCCATACACCACAGCGCCTGTATTGGCATCCATAATAACTACGCTTTTACCGGTAACTGAAGGAGGTTCAGTAGAAGCATATACATCACTGTGATTCCCCAAAATGGTTACAGTAAAAAATATCAGTAAAATAAATGTGAATTTCCTCATAATAATCTCCCTATAAAATACATGATAAATAATTATACCAAAAAACTTTCAAAAAAACGATAATAAATTTTGGAAATATGGCAAAGCTGAAAATAGTGGTTAAGATGTTGATACATATAGGAAGTATAAGAATAAATTACATTTCTAAATCTTTAAAACTTGAAATTTTTGAAAAAGGAGGAAGTATATGAAGTTAAAAGAAAAGATAGTGGGTTCAGTGACTATACTAGTTCTTAGTATAGTATTTCTTATGTTTGGATACTTTTCGAATAAAGATAAGCAGGATAATTTTGAGGAAGTATTTTCTCAGGAGGAAGAGACTTTGAATACAGTTAATAAAGAGGCATATAGTGAAACAAAAAATGTTCAAACAAGTAATAATGAGATAATTGATGAAGCAGAAGCTCAATCTATTGTAGTTGATATAAAGGGTGCTGTTAAAAATCCAAAGGAATATGAATTAATGGAAGGTGCAAGAATTAGAGATTTAATTGAGGCAGCTGGAGGACTTAATGATAGTGCAGACCAGAATAGAATACGATTTTCCCAGGTTTTAAAGGATGAAGATTGTATAAAAATTTATGAAATAGGTGAAGAAGTAGAAGAAAATAGTAATATTTATACAGAGCCAGTGGAAGAAAGTAGTTCTCAAAATTCTAGTGGTAAAATAAATCTTAATAAAGCTACGTTAACAGAATTACAAACACTACCTGGTATTGGTGAAGTTAAGGCACAGAACATTATAGATTATAGAGAGAGTAGTGGAGGATTTAAAGCTATAGATGAGCTTACCAATATTACAGGAATAGGGTCGAAAACTGTGGATAAATTGAGAGATATGGTAGACATAAAATGAGTATTAGGATAAAATTTAGTAAGGAAACTCCATCTCATATTTATTCGATGGAGTAAGTTCAAGTGACTAAATCACGCGTGCCCTTTGGGTAAAGATTTAGACTTTCACTTATAAAGAATTTAGGAGGTAGAAAAAATGACAAAGAGACTTACTGAACTTTCAAAGACCTCTGGATGAGCAGCTAAAATAGGGCCGGAGACCCTTTCAAAGATATTAAATAAATTACCTAAGATGCATGATGACAATCTATTAGTTGGTATAGAAACTTCAGATGATGCAGCGGTATATAAACTTACTGATGATATAGCTACAATTCAAACTCTGGATTTCTTTACACCTGTGGTGGATGATCCATATACTTTTGGCGCTATAGCTGCGGCTAATTCTTTAAGCGATATTTATGCAATGGGTGGTAAGCCAACTGTTGCAATGAATATAGTGTGCTTCCCTAAATGTTTACCTATAGATGTCCTTGGAGAAATTTTAAAGGGTGGAGCAGATAAGGTTATAGAATCAGGAGCAGTAGTTATCGGAGGCCATAGTGTTGAGGATGACGAGCCTAAATTTGGACTTTCTGTAATGGGATTAGTTCATCCAGATAAAATTTTAAAGAATCATGGTTGTAAAGTAGGAGACGCTTTAGTTTTAACAAAACCTATAGGAACTGGAGTTATAAACACCGCGATAAAAGCTGAATTTGCTTCAAAGGAAGTATACGATGAAGCTGTAAAGTTAATGACAACTTTAAATAAATATGCTGGAGAGATCATTGTAAAGTATTCTGTCAATGCATGTACTGATGTTACGGGTTTCGGAATCATGGGACATGGTTATGAGATGGCAAGTGCTTCAAATATTACTATAAAACTATTTAAGGATAGTATTCCAGTAGTATCAGGAGCTAAGGAATTTGCAGAGATGGGCTTAGTACCAGCAGGAACTTACAATAATAAGAGCTATCTTTCAGGAAAATATGAGTTAAGAGAAGTGGATCAGTGGTTAGAGGATATATTATTTGACCCTCAAACTTCAGGTGGACTACTTATATCTCTTCCTAAAGAAGAAGTTAATGACTTAATGAAAGAATTAAATGAGCTGGATATAAAGTCAGCAATTATTGGAGAAGTCATAGAAGAAGGAAATGTGCCGATAATAGTTGAATAATATAATAAGTGGAATAATACAATAAGCTGAATAATATAATAGCGATAAATATAATGGTGACAA
>DALZNT010000023.1:0-38188 GCA_032005505.1 Clostridium sp.
TCTCCATAATATTCAGACTCACTATGAGAGAGTTCAGCAAGAGGAAAGTTAACAAATGAGCCTTTAGTTTTAATTTTTATACAATTAAGTTTTTCCACTGTCCAATCCCTATTTATCTCGGCATATTCAGATTCCTCCCAAACAGACTGAAGCCCCATAATAAAGGCCGCATCTCTATAGTAGAAAGATGTAGCTTCTCTATTTTCTTCTAACACTTTCCCACCTAGTCCATATAAAGTTAGCGCAGTATATACGGAACCTTTAGCTCTTTCATTAACTAATCCAATTAAATCTATAATTTCCTCTTTAGAATACTCCTTATAAACAAACCTTCCAGCGGATTTATAGCTTTCATAATCCGGGTGACTATCTTGAATAACTCTATTGACCTCAAGAACACTCATATAATCCATAGTTACATGTAGCTCACCTGATATCTCTTTAAGTGTCATTATAGCTCTATTGGCTTCGTTCTTTGTTCCATAAAATACTCCTGTGCATTTAACACCTCTACCTTTATCCTTTGAGTTATATACCGCCATTTTAAAGTTTCCACGCCTATCTAGTGATCTAAACAACTGCTGATAAACCTGAAATATCTCCGTAGACTCTTCTATAGTTCTATTCGGGAAATCCATATTTATTAAAGTTGCTTTTTCAATTTTCTCAGGCAATGTAAAAGTTAAAGATGTTACTACTCCAAAATTCCCCCCGCCAGAACCTCTAAGTGCCCAAAACAAATCTTTATTTTCATTATTGTTAGCAATTAATGTTTTCCCCTCATAATCAATAAGCTCAGCTTCTATAAGACTATCACAGCCTAACCCCATAAACCTAGCTGAATAGCCCCATCCTCCACCAAGTGTAAACCCCACTACTCCAACAGTTGGACATCCTCCGCCCGGGAATGGAAATCCCAATGAGCCTGTAGCTTCATACAATTCTCTATTTCTAACTCCACCTTGAATATTAACTATATTTTTCTCTTCATCTATATAAATTTCATTCATTTTACTTATGTCGATAACTACCACATCATTACCAGTCGAATATCCTTCATAATGATGTCCACCAGATCTAATTCTAATAGGTAATTCATTTTCCCTCGCCCAGACTATTCCATTAACTACATCTTCTTTATTATGGCAATATACAATTACTAATGGATACTTCTCAATAGCTCTATTCCACTGTTTTCTATCTTTCTCATAGCTAAAGCAGTCCTTTGTAATTACTTCTCCCGTTAATCCTCCATAATTAAACTTCCTCATTATAACCACCTTCTTCAATCTATCTATGTTTATTATGATGATATCATAGGTTTTGAGAAATATATGCATTTATTTTTACAAATTACTAAATATATTTTCATCTAAGTATTATAATATCAATTATAATACTTAATTAAAGGAGTACCTCTAAGATGAAATCTAGGAATAACATAAAAACTATATCCGAAACCTTACCTTGTGATGTATGTGGAGATACCATGAAAAGATTTAATCATGTTTATGACAATAATCAATACGGTAAAAATTATTATAAATGCGATACCTGTGGACATAAAATTTGTATAATAAATTAAATCATTATAATTTCTAAGTTATATATTTTCTTCATAATTTACCTCAAAAATTTTCATGTCACATTGTAGTATATAGAATCATTTCATACTGTAACAGACCTCTTACACTCTAAGGAGATAATTTGACCTTATTCAGCTTTGACTTTATTAATATATAAAGTTATACTTGGTACAGAAGTTAGCTAAGGCAACTTATAAAACTTAATATCGCGAGATGGAGCAGTTGGCAGCTCGTTGGGCTCATAACCCAAAGGTCGTAGGTTCAAGTCCTGCTCTCGCAACCACAAAGCCCTTACATTGATTGTAAGGGCTTTTATCTGTTTAAATTTTAGCAAATTCACCATATGAAAAGTACAGTAAATATTAAAGAGCTAATTTCTTAGCTCTTTAATATGCTTTATTTTTAAAAGTTTTATTTATTTATGAATATAGCTTGACTCCCCATATCTTCCCATATTCTTTTAAATTCATTTAAGTCATATATTCTTTTTTCTCCACCATATGGATCATTTATTATAATATTGTTTTCTTCTATTCCAACAATAACGACTGTGTGCTCATTCTTTGGCCACCAAAATAGCTCTTCTCCAACATACCAACTAACTAGATATTCTACATCTAGTAAATCTCTAGTTATCCAAGCCATTACGGGGTGTCCATTTTTTACACGTTCTATTACTTGCGAAAATTCACATCCCGTTATATCTTCTGCATCTATGTATTGACTAATCAATCTATGTACTGGTTTATGAAATACTCCAAAAGACTTACTATCAGTTGGATTACCAATAAAATACTCATTAGGACTATAACCTTCAACACGTCCATTTTTCAAAGAAGGTAGTGATGCCTTAGATATTTCTTCAGCTAAAGATTGCTTGTCTACATTGATGCCATAATAATTTAAAAGCATAGCTATGCTTGTTACCTCACAACCAGTCGGCAATTCTGGAAATTGATTTATTAATGGGATATTATCAATATAACAATTATTGTTTTCTGGAGAAGCAGTTGTATACTCGAGGTTTCCTGCAACTTTCTCACTATTACTATCTTGTTCCAACATATTCATACCAATAAATATAATCAAAGCAACATATGTAATAATTATTGCAGATGACAAATATATCATACTGCTCTTTGTTGTATACTCCGTCTCCATCACACACCTCAACCTCTTATTGATAATGACCTAGTTTAAAGTTTTAACTAAATCTTCAGGCTCTAGAACATTAGTTATTTTTATTCCAAAATTCTGTTGTGCAACAACAACTTTTCCATAGGCAATCTTTTTTTCATTTACAAGTATTTCTACTTCTTCATCATCTAAAGTATCTAATTCTATTAATGACCCTTTTCCTAACTCTAAAATCTCACTTAACGCCATCTTAGTTCTTCCTAAAACTACAGTTATCTCTATTGGTATATCTAATATTCTCGCTATTTTATCACTCATTTTTATCTCTCCTTATTAAGGATATCAGTTATTTCTATACCCTTTTTTATTCCCAAAAGTCCCGGTTTTCCCTTATAAACTTCTGCATCTCCTACACTTATCTTAATATCATCGTTAATTCGTTGATCTAAAAGAATTACATCCCCTATTTCTAAATTAAGCAAATCGCTAATATTTACTTTGGCAGTTCCAAGTTTTGCACATATATCAACATTAACATCTTTTGTAAAGTTAAAAACCTCCTTGGAAAATATGTCATTGCTGTTATCATCATCTAATCTATTAATACTTCTAACATTATTATTTACTAAATCACATATTACAGGTTCCATACTTTTATATGGTATACAAAATCTAATGTCCCCTATGTTATCATTGTCTAAAAATACATTTATGGTAGATTCATATACTATGTCTTTATTCTTAAGCTTTTGGTATTGAACTGCATTAGTATATATATTTACAATTTCAATATCATCATATTCATAAGGTATATATACTCTCTTTAACAAATTATCAACTAAGTACTTAAATAACTCTAAATCAATATTTGTAAGCTCTCTATCCAAGCTTTCCATCTTCCCATTTCCACCTAGTAGTAAATCTACTAAGCTTAATACTACACTTTTATCTAAAAACAAAGTCAAATTTTCAACTAATGGACTCACACTATACTCTACAACTACATTGTCAGTGTTTATCACCTCAGTAAATTCACTATATGTACTCTGGTTAGAATTATATATAGACATTTTTAAATGTTCTTTTTTGGTTTCATAACTAATTTGCATATTTGAAGTTTTACAAAACTCTTCGCTCATCAGTGTAAAATATCTTATATTTTCTATAGAGAATTTTTCACTTTTCTTAAAGTCATATAATCTTATATCTTCCATACCATATCCTCTTTCTTATCTTGATTGTAAATTGTTTATCATAGACCACATATCATCAGCAACGGTCATACCTTTACTATTTAATTGAAATGATCTTTGTATTGATATTAAATCGGTCATCTCTTGTGATATATTCACATTAGACGTTTCAGTATATCCCTGCATGATATTTGAATCATTTTTTATGGTTAAATTTGCTCCTGGTCTTGTAACAAATAAACTATTTCCTACTGATAAAAAATCATTATCCCCTGTAGCGGTATATAAGTTTATTTTCCCTACAATATTATCATCTACAAATACTTCACCTTGTTTATTAACTACACAATTATCTTTTGTTATTTCTAGATTTCCATAGTTATTATTATTATAAAATTGTATATTAAGTACATTACCGTTATCATCCACAATCTTTCCGCTAGAATCTACATTAAATTCTCCATTTCTTGTATATGCATAAGTATTCTCTGGCGTAATAACTCTAAAAAGTCCTTCTCCATCTATTCCAAAATTACTTACAATCCCAGTTTCTTTAAAACTACCTTGACTAAGATTTCTGATTTCATTTGTCGTCTTAACTCCTGTTCCTGTAGTCGTATTAGAATTATTTGTAGGATAAGACTGTTTATATAAGCTTTCTCTTACTAAATCATGAAATTCAACTTCTAATTTTTTATATCCTGCAGTGTTAACATTCACCATATTGTTTGATATAATATTTATCTTATTTTGATTTGCGCTCATTCCTGACTTACTAACGTTTAATATACTATACATTGATTCTCCCCCTACCTAACTGAGCCTATTTCATTAGCTATTTTACTTAAAGTAGAGTCCATAATTTGAACTACCTTTTGATTTGCTTCAAATGCTCTTAAATTTGACATTAAGGACGATGTTACATCTATAATATCAACATTCGATGTTTCCTTAACTTTATTTCTCACCTGATAATTATTTATTCCTATTGCATTATCAGCCTCAAATAAATTTTGTCCTACTTTATTTAAGTCATTATAATTTTCAAAATCTACTACGTTGAACTTATAAGCTCTTCTAGAGTCTAACAATATATTATTACTAATATCCATAGTTATTTTTTGTTGTCCAACATATATAGGTTCCAATGTATTTGTCACTTGATTTATTCCTAAAACATTATCACCAGAAGTTGTAACTAAATAACCTCTACCATCTACTTTAAATACACCATCTCTTGTATATCTTTGATTTCCTTGTTGATCTCTTACTGTGAAAAAACCTTTACCATTTATAGCGAAATCTGTATCATTTTCAGTATCTACCAATGTACCCTGAGTATAATTTGTAACAGTTTCATCTATTTTAACTCCAGGATTTAAATTTCCCAGTTGTTGCTTTTTCCCTTGGCCATTTACATATCTATCATTATTACTTAATATAAGTTCATCAAAACTTTTAGATATCAAAGTTTCAGCTTTATATCCTGTAGTGTTTATATTTGCCATATTATTAGTTATTACGCTTTGGCTTGCCTGCAAATTTATCATAGCAGATACCGATGAATACATCCCTCTTAACATATTTGCCTCCTTAAGCTATATTGTAATTTAATTTATTCATTGCATTTCTCAAATTAACTATTGCTCTACTATGTAATTGAGATACTCTCGACTCAGAGACTTCCAAAACCTTACCAATCTCTTTTAGAGTTAACTCCTCATAATAATATAAAGATAGTACTAGCTTGTCCTTTTCTTTTAACATATCTATTGCCTTTGTAAGCATTTCCAGTTTTTCCTCTTCTTCTACTATGCTGGTAGGTGATAACTTATCATCAGATTTTATAGTATCTATAAGGTTAATATCATTATTCCCCTGGAAAATAACAGTATCCAGCGACGTCTTTGTCATAATATGTATATTGTTTTCTATCTTGTTTACTTCACCCATGGACATCTTTAGATATTTTGATATTTCTACTTCAGTAGGTTCTCTCAATAAGTTGTTTTGCAATTCTTTGACAGCACAATTATATTTATTTATATTGGATACATCATTTCTAGAAATTGGAGAATGCCTTCTTATCTCATCTACTATAAATGCCCTTATTTTCATCGATGCATAAGTTGAAAATTTGCAATTTCTATCATTCTCATATTTATTTGCTGCATCTATAAGCCCCATTGTTCCATAACTTACTAAGTCTTCATATTCTATTCCAATATTTTCAGCATAGTATTTAGATGCTATATATTTTACCAAATTCATATTATCTAATATCCTTTGTTCTTTCTCTGTCTTAATCAACTTAACTCCCTCCCTACTATATATTTACTACTGCTTGTGCCTTTATCTGCATATCACTCGGTATTTCATTTAGTGACAATACTGCAACATTAGGAAATACCATTTCAACAAGCTTTTTAAACGGTGCTCTTATTTTTGGAGATACTAGAATTATTGGTCTATTATTATAGAAATCAACATTTTCATTTATCTCTTTTATACTGTTAAATATCTTATTTGTACTATCCGGATCTACTGCTGGATATGTTCCATTTAGAGATTTTTGTAGATTATTAGCTATTAATCTTTCAACTTCATTAGATAATGTTGTTACAGTTATATAATTGTTTTCATCTACAAGCCCCGAACAAATACTTTTACTTAAAGCCATTCTCACATATTCTGTTAACATCTCTATTTCTTTAGTATTTATTGCATTATCAGCTAAGGTTTCTAGTATTGTAACTCTGTCCTTTATTGATACTTTCTCTCTCAGCAAGTTTTGAAATACCTTTTGAACTTCTCCTAATGTCATAAGATCCGGAATTAACTCTTCTACAATCACACTATATTTTTCTTTAGTTGCATCTATTATTGCTCTTACTTCTTCTCTTCCCATAAGTTCATGGGATTTTTCTTTTATTATTTCTAATAGATGTGTAACTAATATTGTAGATGGATCTACTATTGTATATCCTTTTAATTCAGCTTCTTCTACCTTGTCTTTACTTATCCATACCGCTTCTAATCCGAAGCTTGGTTCTACAGCTTTTATTCCATCCATATCTAGCCCTAACCCCATTGGATCCATACATAAAAGCATTGTAGGCATAAGATCATAAGTGCTTACTTTATTTCCTCTTATTTTTATACAATACTGATTTGGATTTAACTGTAAATTATCTCTTATTCTTATTGGCTGTACAATTATCCCCATGTCTATAGCACATTGTCTTCTTATTGAAGATATCCTCTGTAGTAAATCTCCACCACTACTCTCATCAGCTAATGGTATAAGACCATATCCTATTTCAACTTCTAAAGGTTCAACATTCAATAGTTCCGATACATCTTCCACTTCATTTACTATATTTTTTTCTTCTATTTCTATCTCATTTTCTTTTAATTCCTGTTTTTCTTCTGACTCACTCTTTCTTAATGTTATTCCGATTAACACAAAGCCGAATCCCAATGTGAAAAATGATAGTTTAGGTAACCCTGGCATAACACCTAGTATAAATAATACTACTCCAGTCATCATTATTGCCTGTGGAATAGATGTTAACTGCTTACCTGCTAAATTAGCAAAACTTTCATCACTAGCTGCTTTTGTTACTAAAATACCTGCTGATGTAGATATAAGCAATGCTGGTATCTGACTTACGAGACCATCTCCTATTGTTAGTCTTATAAAGCTTTGAGCAGCCTCTGAAAGACTCATATCAAACATCGTTATTCCTATTATAATTCCACCAATTATATTTATAATAGTTACTATTATTCCTGCTATGGCATCACCCTTTACAAACTTAGATGCCCCATCCATAGAACCATAAAAATCAGCTTCTTGCTGTAATTCTTGTCGTCTTCTTTTAGCAGTTTTTTCATCAATCATACCTGCATTTAAATCAGCATCTATGCTCATTTGTTTTCCTGGCATAGCATCTAATGTAAATCTTGCAGATACTTCTGAAACTCTTCCTGAACCGTTAGTTATTACTACAAACTGAATAATTATTATTATTAAGAAGATAATTATTCCCACTACATAGTTTCCTCTTACAACAAAGCTACCAAAAGATTCTATTACATTCCCTGCATAGCCCTCTCCTAAAATAAGTCTTGTAGAAGATATATTTAGTCCTAATCTAAAAAGTGTAGTGATTAATAATATAGTTGGAAAGATTGATAGTTGAAGTATATTAGTTGCAAAAAGTGTCATCAGTAAAATCAATACTGACAAACTAATATTTAGTACTAATAATACATCAAGAATAAATGGAGGTAGCGGTATTATTATCATAAGTATTATTCCAATTACTCCAAAACCAACTAATATGTCAAACCTGTTTCTAACGCCTAATTTATCCATTCATAACTCTCCTAATTATTCTTCTTATATCTATTCTTTATTTTATATACAGCAACTAAAACTTGAGCTACTGCTTCATACATATCTGCTGGTACTTCCTGATTTACATCGACTTCCTTATATATCAACCTGGCTAGAGGTATATTTTCAATAATAGGTATATCATTTTCTTTAGCTATTTCTCTTATTTTCTTAGCTAAAATGTCAGCTCCCTTTGCAATTACTACAGGCGCACCATCCACATCTCTTTCATATCTAATAGCTATAGATATATGAGTTGGATTTGTTATTATAACTGTTGCTTCCTTCGCATTTTGAATCATTCTTTGTCCTGATAATTGTCTTTGCTTTTGTCTAATTTGTGATTTTATAAGAGGATCTCCCTCTGCTTGTTTAAATTCTTCTTTTACTTCCTGTTTAGTCATTTTCATTTTCTGCTTATGCGAATACATTTGATATGCAAAATCTATAACAGCAATGACTATTGCTATGATTATTGCTATGTTAAATAATTCTTTTACTAAACTAATTACTGAATAAATTAAGTATGGAAAATGTATATTACTTATCTTTAATATATTGACATAATTACTCTTAACAAAGGAATACCCTATATATCCTAATACAATCAATAATATAGTGTTTTTCAATCCCCCTACTAAGGCCCTTTGGGAAAACATATTCTTTAATCCTTCTATTGGATTCAGCTTAGAGAATTTAGGCTTTAAGGCTTCTTTGCTAAATAACAAACCACTTTGCATAACATTTGCTACAACCCCTAATGTCAAAATAACAACCCCTAAAGGTATAAATATTTTTATAAAAGTTTTTACACCACTTCCAAGTATCTCTCCAGCTAGATTCGAAGTTAAGTTAACCTTATAATCCATATTTAAAAAAGATGCTATAAATATTTTCAGTTGTTTAATACCACTATTGGCCATTATGTAAATACAAGACACTGCGCCTATTAAAGTTAAAGCATTTGACACCTCTTTACTTTTAGCTACATTACCTTTTTTCCGTTCATCCGTCTTCTTTTTATGGGTAGGTTGTTCCGTTTTATCCGAATTTGCCAAAATATATATCGCTCCCTTACCTCTTTAGGCTTTCATTTCCTCCACTTTATAGAATTTGCCCTTTTAAAATTGTACTTACCAACACAATAGTAGGATTATTAAATCCTAGGGTTCCATCTAATACTTTTTGCAAGCCTCTAAATATATCTTGAATTTCATTTAAAATGAAAGGTAATGCACTTATAATGAATATAATCCCAACCAACATTTTTAATGGCATTCCTATAAGCATTACGTTTAACCCTGAAATACTTCTAGATATTATTCCTGTAATTAAATCTGTTAATATAAGTATCAGTATTATAGGACTTGCTATTTTTATTCCTATAATGAAATACTCCAAGAAAACCTTTAGTATGTATGTTAAGTCGTTTTCTAATATAAAGTAGCCTATTGGCATTATAGTAAAACTCTCTTGAATAGAAGTTATTAAGATATGATGAGCATTTACTCCAAAAAACACTACTATTCCAATAAAGTACATCAAATTTTCCATAACAGTTGCTTGACTCTGAGTATTCGGATCATAAGTACTTGCCATAGATAATCCAATTTGAGTATCTATTAACTTACCAGCTGTCTTCAAACTATAAAAACACACATTTACTATATATCCCAAAACTAATCCATTAATAGTTTCCAAAGTTCCATATCTTAATAAATCATATAAATTTTCAACTGGTATATTCACCTGTATATTAATACCTATCATAATTGACAGAAATAGCGAAAATATCACTTTAAACATCTTAGGGGTTCCATTTGGAAATATTATATTGGTAGCTATAAAAAAGGCTGTTATTCTAAAAAAAACGTATATCATCATAATTACTTAGTTATGGTGGCTACCATATTAAACAACTCTGTTGTAAGAATAACCAACTTATTTAGCATCCATGGTCCCCCAACAACTAATACTAAAATAATAGTTATTAGTTTTGGTACAAATGTTAAAGTCTGCTCTTGAATTTGTGTTGTTGCTTGAAAAATACTTATTATCAAGCCGACTATTAAAGATACTCCAAGTATAGGACCTGCTACCATAAGTCCTGCTACTAACGCTTTTTTTACTATTGTCATTATCATTATCTCACTCATCAAAATTCTCCTATCCTACAAAGCTTTGTATCAACGATTTAACTAACAAGTTCCATCCATCAACCATTACAAATAATAACAATTTAAATGGCAAAGAAACCATTGCAGGCGGAAGCATAAACATCCCCATGGACATTAAAGTACTAGATACAATTAAGTCTATTACTAAAAATGGTACATATATTATAAATCCTATCTGGAAAGCTGTTTTCAACTCACTTATAGCAAAGGACGGCACAATTACATTCAACGGCAATTCTTCCTTAGGTATATTAGTAAGATCACTTGGTGAGCTATTAATAAATAACTCCAAATCCTCTTCTCTCGTTTGCTTCAGTAAAAAATCTACTATTGGCTTTTTTGCCTCTTCATAGGCTTGTTCCAAATTTATTTCTTCATTCATATATGGCTCTATAGAATTTTCAGTTATATCCCCTACAACTGGGCTCATGATAAATACAGTTATACATAAAGCCAGTCCAATTAATATTTGATTTGGAATTGTTTGTTGAGCTCCTAATGCTGATTTAATAAATGAAAATGTAATTATTGTTCTTACGAAACTTGTCATCATAAATATCATTGATGGCAAGAACATAAGTGCTGTCATTAACAAAAACATCTGCATACTTGGTGTTAAATCTGGATTATTGGTTAAAAAGTTACTTAGTATATCCATCATCTTTTTTCCTTATAATCTTATCTTTTAAAATTTTACTAATATCTAGTCCTGGTATTTTTTGCAAATCCATTCCTTTATGCTTTTCCTTTTTCATTTTCACTATTTCATTCACTTCATTTGCATCTAACTCTTTTATGATTTGAGTATTTTGTCCTGAAGTTACTAATACACAACCAGTTGTCCCCATTTTTATTACATATAAACTTGTATCTTTAGTCATATTGATTCTTTCAATCACTTGTGCATAAGCTCCTACACTGAACTTATCTATGCTGTTTCTACCAAGCTTTAATGAGATGATTATTAATATTATAACAACTGGTACCAATACAATAATATTTATTAAATACTCTATAAGCGTTTTATCCATCTTTTAATCTACATTCTCTCTTTCCTGAACTATTAATATATCAACTCTTCTGTTTATCTCCATATTTTCACTTGATGTATTTTCCACTAACTGTCTATGTTCACCATAGCCTGCAGCTGAAAATCTACTTGGATCAAGACCTTTTTCATTAATAAAATACTTAACTACAGCAACAGCTCTTGCACTAGATAGCTCCCAATTTGATGGATATATACCTGAGCTTATTGGTCTATTATCTGTGTGACCTTGTACCATAATCTCATTGTCTATTTGGGGAATTATGCTACTTATAACATCTAGAATCTGTTTGCTTTCATCTTTAAGTGTTGCTTCTGCTGTATCAAATAATATACTATCTCCAAGTTGAAGGATTACTCCTGCATCCTCTTCTCTTATCTTTACCACATCACTCAAGCCATTCTCATTCAATAAACTAGTTATTTTTCCTACCAAGATATCATATTCACTTTTTACACCTATTCCTGGTTGAAGAACATCAGTTAAATCCTCTACACTTTCTGTAGTCATAGGGGTTCCTGTTATTTCTCCCTTAAGGGCCTCCGCGATTGTCTTTAATTTTTTATTATCAATGGTAGAAAATGAATATAAAAGAATAAAAAATGTTAGTAATAACGTAATAGTATCCGCGTAAGTATCCATCCATGCATTTGAATTAACATCATCTGGCTTTCTTTTTTTACGCTGCATCTTTTTCTGTCCTCTTATCTGAATTTTTCTCTCTTAAGTATTTAGCTTTTTCTTTTTCGCTTAAAAAACTCATAAGCTTTTCTTCAATTACTCTTGTTGATTCAGCATTTTTTATACTTAGGATACCTACTAACATCATCTCTCTATTTTCAACTTCTTTTTCAGCTTTGTTTTGAAGGTTAAACCCAAGAGGATTTAATATCAAATTTGCAAGTAATGCACCATAAAAAGTTGTTATAAGTGCCTTTGCCATACCGCTTGCTATAACATCTGGATTATCAAGCTTTGCTAGCATTTCTATAAGTCCAATCAAAGTACCTATCATACCAAATGCAGGTGCATATGAACCCCATGTTCTATATATTTTTGAGCCTTTATTATATCTATTTTCAACTTCTGATATATTATTGTTTAAGATTTCAACTATTAAATCAGTTTCAATTCCATCCACCACTAGTTCCAATCCAGTTCTTAAGAAATCATCTTCTATTTCATTCATTTCTCCTTCTAGTGCAAGGAATCCATATTTCCTAGACTTTATAGATAATTTTTTAAATTTCTCTATCATATCTATCTTAGATATTGATGGTGTTGAAAATAAATTTTTAGTCATTCTAGCAACTAATTTCATTTCATCTAATGGAAATGTGATAAGCAGAGCTGCAAATGAGCCTCCTATGGTTATAAATATTGATAGTACATCGTAAAATGCAACTAATCCAACTTCTCCATTCAATATACTTACTAGAATAAGGCTTATTCCTAATAACAACCCTATAGGTGTTAATATATCTTTTCTTTTCATAACTAACCTCTTATCTATCTCTTAAGATTTATAATTTCTTGTAATAATTCATCACTTGTTGTTATTACCTTACCAGCCGCTTGGAATGCTCTAGTTGTAACTATCATATCCGTAAATTCTTCTGATAAATCTACATTAGACATCTCTATAAAACCTTGAATTATAGAACCATATTTTGCATCATATATTGCATCTCCTGAGTTTGCAGATTGACCATATAAGTTTCCTGATAATGCCTCTAACCCTTCCGGATTTTGAAATACTGCTATTCTAAGCTTTGCGTGGTTTTCTATTTTAGTTCCATCCTCTAAACCTAAGGATATAGTTCCATCTTTAGAAACTGTAATAGATATAACACTCTTATCAACCCCGTTGTCATTTATCTCTGTCGGTATAACTATAGGATTTCCAGCCTCATCTAAAACTCTATATCCATCAGCTGTTACTAAGCTTCCATCTTTATCTAATGAGAATGAACCATCCCTAGTAAATGCTACTTGATTATTTTTTTCTACTACAAAGAATCCATCTCCATCTATAGCCATATCTGTTACTCTTCCAGTAGGCTGTAATGACCCTTGTCCCATATATTTGTATATACCAGCTACCTTAGCACCTATCCCTACTTGACCTGGGTTTGTTCCACCTATTCCTGCTGATGGAGCACTTGCATGCATTAATGTTTGATTTAGTGCATCGGTAAATCTTGCACTAGATTTCTTAAAAGAAGTAGTTCCTACGTTAGCAACATTGTTACCTACTACATCCATTTTTGTTTGATTTGCTTTCATTCCACTTATTCCAGAGTACATTGATTTTAACATTTTATATTTCTCCCCTTTATTCTTTATCTTTTATTTCTTTATTTTCATTTACTTTAACTAACGTTGAATATGGGAATTCTTTTACTTCCCCGGTATCATCTAGCTCTATTTCAAAATATACTGTTCCTTCTTTTATAGATACGCTTTTAACTGTTCCTGAATAATCTTTTAAATCACCATTTTCCTCCTTAGCAGATACCTCTACATTCTTTCCTATTAATGATGACGCAGTTTCTAATGCACTATTTACTAATATTCCATTATTCATCCCTATTAAATAGTCCATTGAATCACTTATTTCCATCATTTGTTCTAGGGTTGTGAACTGAGCTAATTGAGTAATATACTGGGTTGGATCTTGAGGATTAAATGGATCTTGGTTGGTCATTTGACCCACTAACATTTTCAAGAAAATATCTTTATCTGCTTCTTTACCAGGTTCTATTATGGGTGTTCCATTATCAGTAACAGCGCGCCTTGTACTATTTACGTTGTTTATTTCCATTTTTATCTCCCCTATATAAGCAAATTGATATTTGCATCTTCTTTACTTAAATTTTTATCTTCATCATGACTTTTGTTTTTAGTAAATCCATTTCTTTTTTCTTCTTTTTGATTATTTTTATTAGATTGTTGATTTAAATTTTGAGAAAAATCATTTTGATTACTACTTCTTATCTCAACTGATACCTGTTTTATCTTCATATCCAGATTACTTAGGTAATTTTTTATTTCATTTATATTGTCATTTATCAAACTAAAAGTGTCTTCCTTTGATAAAGTAATAATGAACTTACTTTCAGTTTCAGTTTTTAAAAGTTTTATATTAATTTCACCTAAATCCTTAGGACTCATTTTCACATTTAATTCTTCAATCTTATTGTTACTTATGTACTTTATAGATTGAAGTATATCTTGAGCTACATACTGTTCTCTAATTACTAAGGGTTGTGTCTCTTTAACATTTTTATCAGCACCATTTGTTGAAAATGCTATACGATTCAATATGCTAAGCTCATTATCATCATTAGTTATATTTTCATTATTAAGTAAATTCCTATTTTTTAAGTTGCTAATTTCTAACAACATATCTTTATCTGAATTTGAAACTTCTTTATACTCACTAAAGGTCATATTGCTATTAACTTTATTTTCACCTTCTGCTTCATAGTTATTATCAAAACTATTATTTATCTTAAGGGTTTCTTTGCTAAACTCTCCCCTTTCAGCTTTTTTAATAACTTCAAACATTGAATTCTTTTCTAGTTCTTCATTTAAGAACTTAATTTCTTCTAGACTTATGTTCATATCCTTTAACAGCTTTATACCTTCATCACTATTAAGTAATACCTTTAAGTCAGCCATACTATTAAAATTCTCTATACCCATGTTTTCCATGGTTTCTTTTAGACTTATGTTCATGTCATTTAACAGCTTTATACCTTCATCACTATTAAGTAATGCCTTTAAGTCAGCTATACTATTAAAATTCTCTATACCCATGTTTTCCATGGTTTCTTTTAACTTTGACATATCAAAATTTTCATCTATGCCTGTCGGCTTATCAGTATTTAAATTACTTAATACTGCTGACATCAATGCTACTAATTCATCACTAATTTTCGATTTATCTTCTTCCTTAGCTTCGCCTATATTAATACCTTCAATTTTAGTATCTAGTACTGATAAGAAACTTGTTTCCTTTTGATTATTCTTCGTTTCTGTATTACTAGGGCAATTAGTAGCTATTGCTAACATATCTATCTTCATATTTATCAAACTCCTAAACTACTTTATCAAACTCCTAAACTACTTTTAGCTCTATTTCTTAAATATGCATACATTCCAAATTCATCGTTCATAGCCTGCTCTTTTTGCTCTTCTATTTTTTTGTGCACTGTATGTTTATTCTCTTTAAGTTTTTCCAGGGATTTTCTCTCTATCTGGTTATTTAACAACTCCATTCTTGCTTCATTTAACTGAAGTTGTTTCTCATTAAGCTCATTATTTGTCTTATCTATCATATTTGATACAAAATCTAAGTAATTCGAGGTTATTTTTCTTTCTACTACATCTTCAACATTTATTGAATTAGAATATTTTTGATAGCTTAATTTCAGATTACTTAACTCATCTTCTACTGCTCTTTTTTCACTCTGAGCCTTAGAATATTTTATTTTACTCTCATCTTCATTCTTAACCTTAATATCTAAAACCTTCTGAAGCCTAAACTTGAAGTTATCCACCTTTATCTCCCCTTATCTAAATATATTTTTTAAATCATTTATGTTTTCTTCAAATGAACTTTTCTCGTTTATCCCCTGCTTCAAAAATTCATTAACCTTTTCTATATACTGTATAGCTGTGTCTATCTTGATATTAGAACCATGTTCATAGGCTCCGATATTTATTAAATCCTCGGCTTCTTTATATGTAGCAAGTATATCTCTACCAGTAGATGCTGCTGTTTTATGCTCATCCTCGCATATGTCATTCATAAGACGACTTACACTATTTGATACATCTATCGCTGGATAATGATTTTTATGGGCTAGAGCTCTAGATAAAACTATATGCCCATCAAGTATCCCTCTTACAGCATCAGCAATTGGTTCATTAAAATCATCTCCATCAACCAACACTGTGTAAAATGCAGTTATTGACCCTTTGTCAGATAATCCTGATCGTTCCATAAGTTTTGGAAGCTCTGCAAATACTGAAGGTGTATATCCCTTTTGTGCAGGTGGTTCTCCTATAGCCAATCCAACTTCTCTTTGAGCCATTGCAAACCTTGTTACCGAGTCCATCATAAGTATTACTTTCTTCCCCTGATCTCTAAAGTACTCCGCAATAGATGTTGCAGTTAATGCCCCCTTAAGCCTTACTAGGGGAGGTTTGTCTGATGTTGCACATACAACTACAGATTTTTTCATACCTTCAGGTCCTAAGTCCCTTTCTATGAAATCCAGTACTTCTCTTCCTCTTTCACCTACTAATGCAATGACATTAACATCAGCCTCTGCTGATCTTGCTATCATTCCAAGTGTTGTACTTTTTCCAACACCACTCCCCGCAAATATCCCTATTCTTTGACCTTCTCCGCATGTGATAAATCCATCTATAGCCTTTATTCCAGTTGGCATTACCTTTGTAATTCTCTTTCTTTTCATTGGATCTGGAGGTTTATTTGATAAGCTGTACCTTTCACCTGAAGATATTTTACTTTCATCTATAGGACTCCCTAATGGATCTATTACTTTTCCTAGAAGTTCATCGCTACATTTAACACTACAAGGATGTCCGCTAGCCACAACTCTACATCCAGGTCCTATACCAACTAACGTTCCTAAAGGCATCAGTATTATTTCATTTTCCCTAAAGCCTACCACTTCACAACTTATAGGCTGATTGCTTTGGTTATATATAGTACATAACTCTCCTACTGAAGTCTTCAGATCCTCCACCTCAACGGTAAGTCCTATTACCTTCTTGACTTTCCCTTCTGAAATATAAGGTGTTATGTTGTTAATTTTCTCTAGTGTTTTATTGAAATCTATAGATATCATACTTCCTCCTCTATAGTAACTCTGCTTTTACTTTATCTAAAACACTGTCCAAGCCTACTATTAATTTTCCACCCTTTGTTTGAATTTCTACATTTCCCTTACCTATATTAGAATCTGGAACAACGAAAATCTTTTGAGATAAATCAAATTTATTTATCATATCACTTATACTTTTTTGTAGTTCTTCTGAATAAATTGGATTTACCTTTAAGATTAAGTCTTTTTTCAAGTTATATTCCCTTATTGTGTTTTCTAATAGGTTGTTCATGGCATTTGTTTCTTCAAACTTCTCTCTAAGAACCTGTTCTGCTATTGCTATTGATGTTTGCAATATATATTCCTTATTCTCTTTCATATAGCTTGATACTTGACCTTCTATACTTAGTAAAGTATTATACCCATCTTCTTTTATCTTTTCACTTTCCTTTATAGCTTTACTTATGTTTTTTTCGTAGGATTCTTTAAATCCATCCTCGTATCCATTTTTTAAACCTTGTTCATAGCCTTGTTCATATGCTTTTTTCTCTATACTCTTAGCTTCTTCCAGAATATTCTTTCTCTGATTTTCAATTTCAATCATTACTTTTTCATATTCTTCTTTTGCCTCTAATATTTCTCGTTCAACATCTTCCCTTTGTTTGATTAATTTATCTGTCATATTTATAAACTTACCATCAGAAGACACTTTCAAGCTCACTTTACCTTCTATTTCTATATCTTTACTTCTAAGTATATTGTTCATTCTAGACAACGAACTCATCCTCCGTCCTCTGGTCTATACTTATTAACGCTTCTCTCTCTAACCTTCTTACAACCTTAACTATATTTCTCTTTGACTCTTCTACTTGAGATACTCTTACTGTTTCAATTAAACTGATTTCTTCTTTCAATGCTTGTGAAGCTCTAGTAGATTGATTTTTAAATATAACTTCTGATATTTCATGATCTCCACCTTTAAGTGCAATTGCCACATCTTTCAAATTAACCTCTTTCAATATTCTTTGAATTGATGTGCTATCAAGAGTTATAATATCTTCAAACACAAACATACTTGACTTAACCTTATCTGCAAGAGCATTATTTTTATCCTCTAAGAAGTTCATAATATTCTTTTCTGTTTTACCATCTACCTTTGTAAGTATATCTAGAAGGCTATCAAATCCACTTGATGTTTCAATCTTCTTCTCACCTATTAATGCTAATTTATTCTCAAGAGCACTATCCACAGCTTTTATAACTACTGGTGACACATTTGATATGCTGCCTAACTTTAAAGCTACTTCCCTCTGTAGCTCTTGATCTAATTTACATATTATTTGTGCAGATTTTTCTGGTTGAATATGCGATAGTATTATTGCTATAGCCTGTGCACTTTCCCCTCGTATACATGCTAATATTTGATTCGCATCAGCTTTTCTAGCAGCAGTAAAAACTTTAGTATAAGTTTCATACTTAATTCCTTCAATCAGCTTCTTTGCTTTTGAATCATCAAATGCACCGTGCAATAAACTTTTTGCATAATCTATTCCACCTTCTATGGAAAACTCATTACTCTTTCTTATATCTAGAAACTCCCTTAAAATTTTTCTTCTTTCCTTAGCCGTAACCTTATGTAAATTAGCTATTTCAACGCCAATTTTTTGTATCTGTTTATCTGATAGTTCTTTTAATATACTAGATGATAAATCTGGCCCTATAGTCATTAATAATACAGCTGCCTTTTTTGACCCGCTTATAGTATCTTTATTAAGTTCTCCTAAGTCATAAGCATTTCCACTTTTTAAAATTTCCTTATACACCTTTATCACCTACCTTTAGTCATTTAACCATGTCTTTATTAATTTAGTTACTTCTTCAGTATCCTGAGAAACAATTACCTTTATTTCATCTTCCAAGCTCACTTCTCTAGGCTTGTCTATCTCTTTTTCTTTCACCATTCTAGCTATATAGTCATTAGGTTCTTCAACATATTCATCCTCTTCATCTTTGGACTTTCTATTTTTATAAATTAAAATACCTATAATAGCTATAATTATAAGAAGTATAATTGCACCTGCAATATATGCGGCTTTCTTCATGTTTTGTATAATGTTTTGTTGGTTTTGTTCATTATCAAATATTCCGGTTTGTGGTGTAGTAAATTCCATAGATACTACAGATAGCTGATCTCCTCTTTCGGTATCCATCCCTATGGCCGAAGAAACCATTCTTTCAATATTATCTAGCTCTCCTGGCAGAAGATTCCCATCTATTGCTACTGATGCAGTTATACGCTTTACCTCACCTGAAGTTGTTATGGTCTTTGTTTCTGTCTTACCTACTTCATATTCAATTTGCTCCTCTTTAGAGGTATTATTGCCATTATCCGCCTGTTCAGTATTTGTCATATTATTATCTACCGGTGATCCTGTTTGACCACCATCTGAAACTGTGTTTTCACTTCTTATTTCAGATTTTATTACTTTATCAGGGTCTATTTTCATTTCACTTTTTTCTACCGTATCAAAATTCAAATTTGCATTTACCGTAGCTTTAACTTTATCTTTTCCAAATATAGGCTCCAGCATAGATACCACGGATTCTTGAAGTTCTTCACTTAATTCTCTTTCTGCCGATCTTGAAGCTGCTAATCCTACACCTTTAATGGCATTACCATTTTCATCATAGATACCCTCTGAAAGCAATGTCATATCTTGATCTATAACTTCAATGTTTTGTTTAGGTATATTTTTACTACTTGCAGATACTAATGAAATTATTGATTTAATTTGATTTTCATCTAAATCTCCACCTGGTTCTAGTGCTACATAAACAGCAGCCTTTCCCTCTTTACTACTTTTACTGAAGACAGATTCTTCACCTTGGGTAATATGTACTCTAGCGTCCTCAACTTGAGGAAATGTCTTTATGGTTTTTTCAAGTTCACCCTGTAACATTCTTACTTTCTTTATTTCAAACTCTTCATCCGTCATAGAAAGACTTGAACCCTCATCCATCAGTTCAAAACCTTTTGAACCATTAGTTATAGTTGGAGATAATTCTATCCTTAATTTATCAACTTGTCCTTTTGGCACATAAATTGTATCTCCTTCTATTTTTGTTTCAATTTTCTTATCTTCTAAGGTTTTAGAAATATTAGCTGCATCATATGTATCTAATCCTGAAAATAAGATTCCATATTTGTTCTTAACACTATAGCTTACACTAAACACACTAGCTAATATTATTGCTACAACCCCAATTACAATTGCATACTTCTTGTTCTTGTCTAAATCCTTAAATTTTTCTATAGTTTTCTTTATGAATTCCTTTATACTTGTTATAAAATTTTGTTGCATATTCTTTACCTCTTAATTGAGAGCTTTAAAGCTGAACTCTATTTATTTCTTGGTATGCTTCAACTACTTTATTTCGAACCTCTATAAGTAATTGCATTGAAATTTGGGATTCTTGCATAGAAAGCATAACATCATGCATACTAACATCTTCTCCCTTAATAAAGCTTTCAACTTTATTATCTGCATTTACTTGTGAATCATTAACCTTACCAATAGCATCACTTATAACTTCTGAAAACTTTGATCCTGTGCCAAAATCTCCACCTGATTTTTGTATATCCATATTGTTTAATATTGAATTCGTTCCTACCGATTGTATATTCATTCTATTCACCTATTACCTTCCTATTTCTAAAGCTTTTGAAACCATACTCTTTTGAGCATTTAAGGTATCAACATTTGACTCATATGCTCTGGAAGCTGAAACTAAATCTGACATTTCAACTAAAAAATCTACATTAGGATACTCTACATAACCTTCTTCATCTGCATCTGGATGGCTAGGATCATATTCTCTCTTTAAAGGAGATTTATCCTCTTCTATTTTTACTGCCTTTACACCTAACATACCAACCTTTTCATCATAATTTTCTGAAAATATAGCAGTCTTTCTTACATAGGCACCACCTTCGTTAGTTCTTGTAGTCCTTCCATTTGCAATGTTTGATGATATAACATCTAATCTTAATCTTTCTGCAGATAAACCACTTGCACTTATTCTCATTCCACTAAATACACTCATATTAATTACCTTCCTGATATTACACTTTTAGCTATAGCTAATTTTGTATTTGTTACACTTACTAAACCGTTATACATAAGTGTAGTCGCCGCTTGATTTACTTTCTCATTCTCTAGGTCAACGTTATTACCATCTGTTCTCATGGTAGTTGCTTTGTCTTCTTTTACCTCTACCTTGCCCTTTTTATTTACACTATTTAATGTCTCTTCAAAACTAACATACTTTCGTTTATATCCTGGTGTGTTTATATTTGCGATATTATTTGCAATTGTTTTTGATCTAAGATCTGTTGCATCTAAACCACTTTTTATAAGATCATATACTTTCACTTTTATTCCCCCTTTTTAATGTGAATATCCCCTGCATTTAAAACATGTACCCTTTAATAACCTCTTAAATTTACCGTTATTTTTGCAAAAAAATAATACTCCCAAAGAGAGTATTATTATCTAAAGACATTTTCAGATTATTGCGAACTATTTTAACTCAACATTTATAAACCTTTAAGCTTTCATAATTAGTAACATAACTGCTTAAATTTATTTACATACGTTAATTACAAATTAATTTCAACATACTCTAAAACATAGTCTTAATAAACAAAAAGTAAACTTACTCTTCAGCAACTGGCTGGCATAAATTTTTCTATTAGCCCCTATAGCTTTGCGTCACTAGATTTCCCTAGCTTTGCCATATACAACACCAATGGCATTGTATATATTATTAATTTTTATATATTTACCATTTCAATTCCAATAACTTCAAAATTCAGTAATATTTTTTGTAAAAAAATACTACTCTCCGAAGATAGTAGTCTCGTTAAAAATTTCTATTTTTAATAACTATTAAAGCACATGACTTCTAATATTTAATTCTAAACACGAACTAAAATTAAAATCTAGTAAACTTCAATACTATTCAAAACAGAGTTTTTAAAAAACAAAAAGTACATTGACTCTCCGGCAACTGGCTGGCATAATTCACATCTTAGCCCCTATAGCTTTGCGTCACTCGGTTTCCCAAGCTTTGCTATTAAGTTATATATCCATTATATATGGTTTTTGGACTTATTTCCATATATTTCGATAAAGTTTTTATTTTTTTAACTTCTTCTATGTTTTAACTCTTTTTAATTTCTATTTCCCCATTAGTATAAGTACATGAGCCAAGGTGTTAAGATTGTTTCTTTCTAAGTAATTATGTATATTATCCGCTAAAAATGAATTATGCTCCGTAACAGCAGCATAGCTCTGAATAAGATTTAATATCTTTTCTGTATCCATATCCTCTTTATAGTAACCACATATTCCTATTATGTTCATCTTCAATATTGAAAATTGAACCACAAGGTTTATATACACATATAATAAAGATTTCTTCGTTGCTGGGAACATAGTTTTAAACATATAATTTACTAAATAATTTTCATATATATATTGATATTTTTTTACAAATGGTCTGTAGTGATTATTTAAAGCCTCTACATAACTCGCCTTTATATTCTCTGCTTCATCACTGTTCAATTGTAAAGAGTTAACTATATTCTCAAAATTGTTTAGATATCTTTCACTACTTATTTTTTTACTCATAATTATTTTATAAATTTGAGTTAGAAATTCTAGTTGAGCATCAAATTTATCTTCCTTAATTAAAGTACTCATTAAATTATCATAGCCACCACCATTTATACTTGAAATATATTCATCTATTATCCTAACGACATCTAGCTCCTGAGTATGACTACTTATTTGGTTAATAAATAATCCTAAGATAGCTAGTCGATGTTCAATAGTGAATCTTCTATCTTGAATTATATCTATGGCAAAGCTTCTAATATGATAAAAAAATCTTTCACTAATATTATTGCCCTTCGTTGTATTTATAGAGTTTACTATCTTTAACTCTTCTACATCTTCTACATCTAAATTAAACTCTATAGGATTCTCTCTTAATAAAATATTTCTTGCAGCCTCTATGCAGGATACTCCTAAAGATTTCTCAATGATATCATCAACCTTATTATATATTCTTGGATAGGTTCTGCATGTATAGCACATATACTCTTCTCCAAGATTCATATATACTTCACATAATCTATCTTCCGTTAGCATAGGACACTTCTTATCCACCAAATTAACTTTGCCATAATCATAGTCATTAATTGATTTTCTGTTTCTATTTATATTGCAGTTAAGCTTGTTTTTGAATTCTGACTGTGGAATTTTTTTATACTTGTTATAGGTATTTTTATCAACGGTTATTGTCCAACCTTTGCAGCAATGGTCTTCACAGGCATTTCCTATACATTTAAATTTATCACAATAATCTATGGTTAAAACCTTATGTTTTGTCATTTCCATCTCTCCTTAAATTTAATATATATCAACAAGCAATAACTCTCTGCTTACTCATATATACTAATAAAGGATAAAGCATAAGCTTTATCCTTTATTGATTAAATATTTACTATCTTAGTAATTGTAATACACCTTGTGGTTGTTGATTAGCTTGAGAAATCATAGCTTGAGAAGCTTGTTGTAAAATGTTTAACTTAGATAAGTTAACCATTTCTTTAGCTACATCTACATCTCTTATTCTACTTTCAGCAGCTGTTAAGTTTTCACTTGAAGTAGTTAAGTTGTTTTGAGCGTACTCAAGTCTGTTTTGTTGAGCTCCTAGAGTCGCTCTTGCAGTATTAATATTTCCTAAAGCCGTATCTATTAATCCTGTTGATTTATTTGCTTCTGCTAAATCTGTCACTTTTAAATCTTTTACTGTTCCTGCAATTGTTTTTACATTTTCTAAATCGATTGTAAGTTTTTCACCTGAATTAGCTCCTGCTTGAACTTCAATAGTTCCATTAGTACCCTCTAATAACTTCTTACCGTTAAATGCAGTAGTATCTGCTATTCTTTCAATCTCTGCACCTAATTCTGATAACTCTTTTTCTATATTTGCTACTTCTCCAGTATCGTTAGTTCCATTTGCTCCTTGAACAGTAAGTTCTCTCATTCTTTGAAGTATATTTCCTGCTTCCTCCATACCACCTTCTGCAGTTTGGATTAAAGAAATACCATCTTGAACGTTTCTGTTAGCTTGGTCTAATCCTCTGATTTGAGCTCTCATCTTTTCAGATATAGCTAGTCCTGCTGCGTCATCCCCAGCTTTAGTGATTCTTAATCCTGAAGATATTTTCTCCATTGAATTTCCTGATAATGCAGTGTTTTTGCTCATAGCATTGTGTGCTGTTAAAGCGCTCATATTTGTGTTTACTCTCATTGTAAAACCCTCCTTGATTTTTAACGACATCCATGTCTTTTTTATTTTATAAGGCTTAACTTCTTCTCGAAGAACCTTATGTTATATATATCGGTTTGAAATTATAATACTTTATACTTTTTTTGAAAAAATATTTATATTTTCTTTCTTAACATTATTATAGGAGCTATTGCCTTGAACCTTTACCTTATACTCTCTTATTTCAAGCTTAGTTTTTTGAATTTGGGTGGCTAGTAGCTCTCTCATTTCTGTATCTATAGATTTTATATCATGCTTATTGTATAAGTCTTCAAAGTAATGTAATTCATTGTTTTCAAGGAATCTATTAATAATACTCTGTCTTTCTTCTAATAATAAATCAAAATCATCATAGCATTCTTCCTTTAAGGCTTCTAACATAGCTATGGATAATTCTTTATATAATGCTATTTTACTCACCATAAATTAACCACCTATTGATTCGTAAAATAATTCATTTGAGAATTCAGTCTATTCATTGTCGATTCCAATCTTGCAAACTTTGAGTATAATTGCTGTTCCTTAGTTTTCATTTTATTTGTTAATTTCTTTATTTGTTCCTCTTGCTTTCTTATTTGTTCTGAATAAATATTATTAAATTCTGAAGTGGTTTTTTCTAGTCCAGCTTTTTTTGCAAATATACCATTGGAGGTACCTGCATACTTGTGCATACTTTCCTTAACTCTATTAAAGGCTCCCGTAGTAATTTTCTCTGCCAAATCTCCATTTTCTTGAAGACACTTAGTAAACTTATCTACATCAAGTTTTATCTGACCTTGCTTATTATAATCATCTACAGTAGTAATACCTATATCAGCTAAACTCATGCCTAAATCTTCAAAGTTCGATAGCATTGCATTTCTCATGTCATCCATAAAAGCTCTTAATTCACTATCATTTCTAAGCATGCCCTCTTTAGATTTTTTCTCCCATTTTTCAATTTCATCTTCTGTCATATCTTTTTTCTGTGCTTCTGTAAGTGGTGGATATCCATTAGTTTTTCTCTCAGTTACTAGGCCATAAACTTCATCCATTATTTTATTGTAATCATTTATAAAGCCTTCTAGATTATTTACTACGGAGCTTACATCTTGAGTAGAAGTTAAACTAGCTTCTCCTACACCATTTACGTTATAGGTAATTCCATCTATAATAAATACATTTTTAGCTTCATCTAATTCTTTTATTACATTTCCAGTACTGTCACTTACTGTGATTTTAGCATTTTTACCACTAGTCTCGGATATATTTAAAAATGATAAAGCAGATTCCTTTGAAGGATCGCTTTCTACAAAATTACCATCAGCATCCTTTTCAACATTAACCACCTTTAATGTGGAATTTTCTCCAGTAGTATTAGACTGTATAGTTAATTTTCCTGTCATATCACTAAAAGATGCTTTAATTTCTCCTGGATAACTTTCATTTATCTTATTTATTAAATCATTTACTGTATCGTCTCCACTTATAGTTATAACCTTAGAATCTTTACCGTTACCTGCATTTATTTTGAAGCTTGTTTCATCCAAAGTTAATCCTAAATCACTTAATTTGCTATCTTTTTTTATCTCCACATCATTTGTTGCAGTAGAGGCACTCATACTTGACGATGTAGCTAATTGATTCACCTTAAACTTATAGTTAATATTATTTGCTGATGAACTTCCTGTGGCAGTTATTACTCCACTGTTGGAGCTGTTAATTGTAAGACTATTAAAGCTCTTACTTCCTAATATGTAATCCTTAGATAATGTATTAAAGTATTTATCACAAAATCCCTTTACACTTTTAGTTATTCCTCTATAACTTTCTTGTTTCCACTTTACTATTTGTTGATTTTGACCTACTTTATCTATTTTACTTTGCTCGCCAGTCAACATATCCTTTATCATCTGCTCTGTATCCATTCCCGTTGCAAGCCCTGGTATTCTAACAGAATTTATTGAAGACATAATTACCCCTCCTATTTAGCTGCACTTGCTATCTTATTAGCTTCGTGCCACATATTTCTTATTTCTTCTATTATGGGTAGAACCTCATCTATTATGGCTGTATCTTTTTTCATATTTGCCATAGATAATCTTTCCTTTATAAAGGAATATAGATTATATAGTTCCTTCGTAAAGTCTCCACCATCCATATTTAAAGTTGCAATTAACTCCGTATATATATCTTGAACTCTAGTTAGTTCTTTATGTGCTAACTGAATATCCTTATCCTCTATGGCTTTTCTCCCGAGCTTTGTACATCTAACAGTTGCATCTACCAACATAAGTAGTAAGTTTTCCTTTGATGCCATGTTTATAGAATTTTGCTTGTACACATTATATGGATTTGCACCGTACATCTAATTCTTCCCCCTACTGCTTATTTATTTTAATAATTTACTTATATCTAAATTGCTACTAATAGCTTTTATATTTTCTGCTTTTACCTTTTCATAAACTTCTTTTCTAAGTATTGTTTTATCCTTTGGAGCCGCTATTCCAAGCTTAACACTTCCATCATCTAACTTTATAACGGTTATTTCTATATCTTCTCCAATTAATATTGATTCATCTTTTTTCCTAGTAACTACTAACATTTTGCTCTCTCCTCATTAAAGGATGCTTTGTGTCATAGGTATCTTTTTCTAAAATATATTGTTTACCTAAATTTTTTTTAACATTTACAATAATAGGAGCCTTTAAATTGATAGTTGAATTTTCTAAGGTATCTCCTAAGGTTAAAATACTTAAAACCAAAACATCTCTTGGATTTTCTATATCTAAATCTTTTATAGTTTCGTCATTCAAGTTTAGTTCATACTCACTATAAAAGTCAAAAGGAGATACTGCTACAAAGCTTATTTCAACCTCTAAAGAAGAAATAACTTTAAATTGGTTATTATTTTCAATTTCATCTATTTTAAATTTTCTAAGCTCCTCTAACCCCGGAATTCCTCTTTTAAAAAACACTTCCATCATTATGCCTCCTATCTTAAGTAATCCATTAAAGTTGGCTGTATTAACTTTGCTCCAACTTGCATACATGACTGATATATCATTTCTGCTGATTTTAACTCTATATACTTTTCAGCAAAATCTACATCCTGCATGCTCGAATATGCACCTTTAAGCCTAAGTATATTTTCCTCATTACTTGATTTTACATTCTCTACAGCATTGCTTCTTGCTCCTATTGTTGCTCTATTATCTAATACGTGAGTCATGTATTCACCTAAGTCTGAGTTCAATTCTTGAATTTTATCATTGTCTGCTGGTGTCTTCCCAAGTTCCTGTAGAATATTATTTATTGTATCTAACCCCTTAGATCCATTTGTAACCTGAGATAACGTTAAGTTATAATCTATTCCTATGCCTGCCGATATTTCAGCCTTTAACTTATCCTCATTAGCTACTCCTGTCTTTACTCTTAATTCTACGGTCCCATCTGGATGTTCAAATATTTCAACTGGAGTCTCAGCTGTATTACTTCCTCCAAATACAAATCTTCCTGCATAGCTTGTATTTAATGCCTCTCCTATTTGCTTTGCTTTCTCATTTATTTCACTTTTTACGGCACTTATTTCAGATTCCCCATATGCACCACTTATAGATTTTAATAAAACCTTTATCTCACTGGTTATGTTTCCGATTTTATCTAATGCATCATCAGTTGTGTCAAGCCATCCAGTTATCTCATCACAGTTGTAATTATACCTTTCCACATCATTTATTTCATTTTGCATATTCAATATTTTTATGGCTTCATATGGATTATCTGACACCTTATTTATTTGCTTACCTGAATTTAATTGTTTATTTAATTTATCTATAGATTGTAGATTGTTTTGTACATCTCTTAGATAAGTATTAGTCATCGCTCTATTAGTTACTCTCATATTAAATCTCCTTCACTATCTTATTAATCCATTTACCACAACATCCAAAAGTGAATCTATAGTTGATATTACTTTTGCACTTGCATTGTATGCATGTTGAAATTGTATTAAATTTATCATTTCATCATCTATGGCAACTCCAGATACACTCAATCTAGAATTATCAATACTAAGCATTAATTGACCTTGATTTTTTTCTTCTCTAACTACACTCTGGGTAGCATGTCCTAAATTTTCAATTATTGAATTGTAATAATTATTTATGGTCATATCTTTTCCATTTATGTTTATCTTTTGATCTTTCAACTTATATAATTCAAGACCTTTATCACTAGTAATTTCTAGTTTGCTTGTATCTTTCACAAACTCTTCATTTACCTTTAAAATAGGAGAACTTGTATCATCAAATATAAATATATCCTTTATATTACCTGCCGCAAGACCATCATTATAGATAGCATTTACACTATCTGCTATGCCCTTTGATAATGACTTTAAATCCTCCATATAAGCATCCAATTCTTCTGCCATCTTTAACGCACCCGCAATTTCACCCGATGCATCTATAGCTGACAGTTCATTTATAGTAATAGACCCATCACTCATTGCAGCTTTTACATCATCACTTTGGATGTTCACTTTAAAACTAAGTTCATCTAAAATCTTATCTCTTTCATCCATTAAGTCATTTGGAGTTTTACCACTATTTTGTGCTATCTTAATGTTTGTCTCTAATTCCTTTAAAGATGCCATCATAGAATTTATATCATTTACAGCATCGCTGGTTTGCTTATCTACATTCTCTTTTAGCTTTCCAAGCTTGTTGTAAGCTTGACTTATATTATTTGCTAGGAATTTTGCATTTTCAATTACTATGTTTTTAGCTCCTATATTATTAGGATCCTTAGATACCTCATGCCATCCATTGAAGAACTTATTTAAAGATGAAGATATTGCATTATCTGAAGGCTCGTTAAATATATTCTCCATATTTTTATAGTAATCATATTTCACACTTACTTCCCCATAGATATGGCTTTCACTTCTGTACTGAAAATCATAGAAGGTATTTCTTATTCTTGTAATATCCGTAGCCTGAACCCCAGTTCCAAGCTGACCTGCCCCTAAATTACTATTTAACCCTGGTTGACTAAATGGTCTATTTGCACTTTGTTCCACCCTTTGTCTTGTGTATCCTGGTGTATTTAAATTGTTTATATTATGTGATGTTGTTTGTATCGCTGTTTGACTTACCCTCATACCAGATGAAGCTGAATGAAGTGTTCCTAATAAGTTAGCCATAATGTCATCCCCTTTTTATCTTCCTACTTTTCCATATGAATTATAAGTTCCTGTACTCTTTGAAGGCCTTATAACATTTATCATTTTATTTGTAAAAAACAAATTTTGCTTTATAAGCGTATCGTTAGTGTTTTTCTGCAATTCCAAATTTTTAAGTATCCCTGTGATTTCCCCATATACTTCCTTTATATGAGCATCATCACTGTTTTCTATAAGAAATTTAAAATCTTCTTTTCCAACTATACCTCTTCTTTTTATTTCTGTAGTAGCTAGTTTTTTACACGAATTTTCTATATCACTAGTTAGCTTCTCTAATCCCATCAATTCTTTAGCTAGAATCATTTGATGTTGTTTGTCTAATAACTCTAATAATTCTTGTAGAATCTTCTTTTCCTCAAAAACTATTAACTTTAATTCTGGATTCATATTTCTATTCTCCTTTTATATTTCCAAGGATTTTTTTAGCTATATTTCTTGAATTCACAGTATATGTGCCTTGTTTTATTCTACTTTTTATCTCATTTATCTTATCTAAATCCATATCTTCACTTCCAGCATTAACTTTACTTAAATATTTTCCATCCTCTGAAATAGTAACTGTATCTTTATATGTCTTATTAACTGTTCCAGATTTAAACTGCTGCTTTTGATTGCTATATGCATTTATCTTATTATTTCCTTGTATAGAACTTATCTTCATACTTTACCTCCATATAATTCCAAACACATTATTCTCTATTTTATAATTATCGGCATCTTCTCCATTTTATTTAGTCTTTTAAAAAAATTAATAGGTGTAGGCTTTATTTAAAGCTCTACACCCATCTATTAATCTAACTTATTTTTTAAAATCTAATATCCTAACTGATATTTTATCATTCACTTTAATACTCTCACCTGTAGCAATATTTTTATTATTAATATTTATATCTAAATCTTCATCTACAGTCTTATTTAAATAAATTATATCTCCATTTTTGAAGTTAAGAATATCCTTTATACTTTTTTTACAACTACCTATAGTTACACTAACATCTAATTTTGCATTTAATATAGGCGTTTTATTTTCAAAATCTTCTATTTCCTTTTCATTTAAAGATTCAAATTCCACTTCATATAATCTTTCCTTAAGTGTTGTTTCCATACTCTTCTCCTTTATCTATATATGTCCACTAATAAACCTTGTATATTATCTATAGTCGCTGATATATCTAAGTTTTCTTTTTCTTCTTGTAATACTTCTTGAGTTAACTCTTCTAATTTTTCGTTTATAGTTTCCACTGTAGAATAATATTGATTCTCCCAAAATCCTATATTTTTATTTAAAGTATATGTATAATCAACTACAGTTTTTAAATAGTTTTTGATAGTCTCCTTATAGCTTTTCACATCATTATAGGTTTTCGTTACAACTAATCTACTTCCTTTTTTCTTAATATCCTTTAGGTAATTTTCTAACTCTTCTTTAGTAGCAGACTTATAGGACTTCATAAAGTTATCTGAAAATCCACCTTTGGTGGTTATTGGTTTTTCTTTTATTTCTATACTTCTATTGACGTTAGCACCTTGAATTTTCATTCTATAATCCTCTATAATAACTCATAACTTTTGGAACATAGTTTTGAGTTTCTTTAGGCATTTTATATATGTCATTTATAGAAGTAACCCCTCTATTCATCATTCTAGTAGGTCCTCCATTATAAGCCATAAGTGCCATTTCAACATTTCCATTATATCTATCTAGATACTCTTTTATATGCCTTACTCCGCCATCTATATTTTGTTCTATATTCAGAGGATCTGTCACACCTAATGCTGTACAATTTTCTGGCATAAGCTGCATAAGCCCTTGAGCCCCAGCAGAAGACACTACATTGGGGTCAAAATTTGATTCTTGCTTTATTATTGCTTTTACTAGCTTTTCATCTACCCCATATTTTTTAGAATAAAGCTTTATTGCACTCTCTATTCTTTCATCTATATTCATATTTTCAGTATTTAAATTTACATTATTAAAACTGTTAATGGTATTTTCTAGTAATCCCATTTCCGAACTATTTCTTGTATTTTTATTTTGTTCCTTTATTGCATTTAATAAATTTATAAGTACCATATTAAATATATTAGACTTAGAATCCAATATATTTGACTTAGAATCACATTTACATCCTTGCGGACTATTTAGTCCATTAATATTTGATATACCCATATTGCTCAAACCTTGTATTTTATCTAACATTTAATCACCTCAAAACGTTAATACTACTATTATACGGATAAACTTTAAAATACTTTATGTTTTTATTCAAAAAAGGTTTTACTAAACTAAGTTTATTATCTATATCTTTTATCATATTATAGTATTCACGGTCATTTGGCATTGTAAGAGACCTCTTATATCCTTAAGCCCTGATATGGAGTTATTTCTCTTTGACTTTATCATCTTATATGGTTATACTTAGTTTACAAGTTAGCTAAGATAATTTGTAAACTTAATATCGCGAGATGGAGCAGTTGGCAGCTCGTTGGGCTCATAACCCAAAGGTCGTAGGTTCAAGTCCTGCTCTCGCAACCAAAATAAACCCTTGCATTTATTGCAAGGGTTTTTATGTTTCAATTTTTATCAAATAAACTTATTAAATTAATTACCTATAAAACACAGCAGATATTAAGAAATTAGAGCCATACTTTTCATTTTCAATAATTCCATTCTCTCCCCACTTACCGAATCCAGCCTCTACTGCCAAAGGTCTTAAATCACCATAGAATGAAAACGTACCTCTTGACCATACCTTTTTATATCCCTTAGCTTTTACTACATTCTCTATTTCCTTGATATTTTTCTTCACCTTCCGATTAACCCTAAGAATCTCTCTAGATACTTTGAAAAACTTCTTATAAAACAAGGTGCTATCGCAATAATGGGCAAATATTAAACAGTTAGTATCATTACTTAACTTTATACTTCCCTTAAGAATAATATCATTATTATCTGCAATTTCATAAGCCTCTTCTAATAATGTAGTCATAATAAATACTCCTATAGTTTTAGTTTTATTTATTATCTGCTTATTTCTTGCTTTTACTCTTATTATCCCTACTCCCAATATGATATATATTTTTTAAACATCACTACAGCTAATATAACCATAAAAACAAATATTAAACTTAGTGTGTGTATGTGTGTATATCTCTATATAGAGATTTTCACTTTCATGTAATTATGTAAATTAGTAAAACACATAATTACATGTATTATGTATTATCCATAGGGGACCCTCACATATGCACACACCCTATCAAAACATTGCTATCACTTGGTTTTAGCTATTTTAACAGGCGTGTGTATTAATAAACATACACACGCCTGTTTTTAATTTTTCACAAAGGTTAAGTCTTTATTAGATTTGAGTATATGTACATATACACACACCATAAGATTGTTAACCTTTCATCAAATGATTTACCATATCCCTTGCTTACTATTTAGTTTATAAACACTGGCCCCACATGTTGCTACTGATTTGTAATTAATATTGTAACTAGCCCCTATTTCACATAAAATTTATAAAATATAGATATTAATACTCTTTTATAGCCTTCCTACCAAGGTTATAAAAATTATGGTGTTTTTTATAAACAATTACACATCTCTACTCTAAGCCCTTACAATTACTTGCTCCGACACCATAATTAACTTGTAACTAACATTGTAATTAAATATTAAACGAATGAATTTTTAAAGCAGGATCCTTAATCATTCTGATATTAATTAATTCCTAATTTAAAATAAAGAGTTAGCATACATAGATAACTCTTTATTTCTCCATTACTTAAACCTTCTAATTGTAATGTACCCTCAAAACCCCTATGGGTTTTAGTATTTTCCTGCGGAAAATACTAAATTTAATTACTATATCTAGAGAAACTTTAAAGAAGCAACTCTTGCTTGAGTATATTACTTTAGGTATAAACTTATACAACTATTTTCTTTTATACTACTCAATATTTAGTATTAATTGCTCATAATGCTGAACAACGGCCTCTATATTTTTTTCACATACTTCATTCTTATCTGATGCATCTAAATCCGAAAAATCTTTACATAATTTTTTTGCTTTTTTCACAATTAAGTTGTTTCTTGCTTTAATGAACCCTTGATAATCATCATTTAATGCACAACTAAACGCAATATCATCAATAAAATTACTTTTTAGTACATCCTCTCTCTCCACTCCAAGTTGTTCATTTATTACTAAAAAGTATTTACTTGGTGCTGAATTTGAAATTGTTCTATTATTACCCAAATTTAACATGCATATATTTCCATTCCTATTAATTTCTTCAGACTCATAGCCAATTACCTTCAAATAATTTTTAGGGAAAACATGATGAAACTCATTTTTATTAACCACAGCTAAGGATTTTGTTATGTTTATAGGAGTTCCATCAAGTAAACTTCTAGGATTATTACTTGCTAATATAAGCGCAAATGTTTTACTTATTGCATTTCTTAAAACAAATGAATTATCTAAAAGCTCTTTATAATTAAGTCCCTTACTTATGGGTATTGTATTAATTTCGCCATTAGCAAATTGACGTATACTTTTCAACTCTGAATTTAATTGTGCTGTATTAAACGAAGCAAAATATCTAGTTATAGACGTTCGCCAAAACCATACTTTCATTTCATTTCTTTGTTTAATAGTAGGAGAAGGACAAATATTAAACATTTCAACTAAATACGTTAACTGTAACGCATACGGCAGATAACTTTGACATGTAACTGGTAATTCCATACTAATAAAATCTACTGCATGCGTATATGCTTTTTTACATTTTTCTGCTACTGATTTTAATTGTTCTGAAGAAAGTGTTCTTAGTTTATTAATTTCTTCCTTAGTAATTCCCAATCCTGAACATGCTGATAAGTTCCTTAATATTTCTATCTCTGCAACGTTATCAAAATTCTTTTCTTCTAAAGCTTCTCTTACCCTTTTAATAGTATCGCTTAAATCAAATTCACCACTCCATGTAGCAGCTCTCATTAAATCTACCATGGTTAATCTTCTACCAGTACTGTTTATTCTTTCAAAAATCGGTGCAACTTCATCAATACTCATATCCCCAATTTTTACCGATGCAATTTTATAATCCTTTATTGAATTTAGTAATTTATCAGCATTTTGTGTTAATAAGTCTCTTTTGGGATGATTCGTAAATCTTGAACATTGATTAAGAAAATCCCTTGTCTCTAACAGCTTGTTCAGTTTAAAATACTCTATCTTTTCATTTTCAGAATCATATAAGAATTGTTCATTTTCTAAATCGAATACTACATTCCATATACTATTTTTGTTTTTTTCATCCCAAAATAGTATTCCACACAGTGTGGATAACCTTTGTTGTCCATCTAGTAAATAGTTTGTTGGGTACTCTTCATCCAATTCTTTAATTTCAAGATCTCCAATATTTTTTTCACTTGCCAATTTCTGTTTTGTAAACCATAATAAAATGCTTCCTATTGGATATCCTCTGTATATACTATCCATTAACTCAAGTATATTTTGTTTTTTCCACACAAATGGTCTTTGGAATTTAGGAAGCTTTATATGTCCATCTTTAACTAGCCTAACTAAACTTTCAATTCTCTCAACCTCCGGTTTTGGTTCATAATTTGCCATATATATTCTCCTCCACTTATTTTATACCTTAATTTTAAACATTTTACTTTTTAATGTCAAATTATAGTTTATCTTCCATGTAAATACACACATTACGAACTTCATACTGATACATAAAAAAAACTTAGATATGGAAAACTTTCCATACCTAAGTACTCTACTCAATCATATGCGTCATATCTTCTTTATTATATGTTTATACTAATTAAACACACTCTATTTTAAATCGATTAATTTTTTATACTTTTTTAACTGTAACTTATCTTAAGACTATGTTTCATGTAATATTTGAATAATACTCTTTTATAAGGTATACTTACTTAGTTTTTATATACTCAATTTAGTAAAAATATTTATCGAACATAATTCTTTCAATTTCATTACTTAGATTCTTAATTGCAACTTTATTTGTTCCTTCTACAAAAATAACTTCTTTTTTAATATCACGTAATTTCAAATAATCCATTTTAGACCAGACTACTCTATGTTGCATCTTTTCGAGATAAAACTCATATCCTTTATAATCATTTTTACATTTGTTAAATAACTTTGGAAAAACACTGAGCAATGCCCCCATACCTAAAGTTTTGGGCAATTGAGACTTTTTGTATTTCATAACATAATTATAATGTTCTATTGCCTGATTATTATCCAATTTATCCTCTAACACTGGCCAATCCTCTTGAAAAACTCTTTGAATTGCCTTTAAATACATATATATTTCATTTACCTGATCTTGAATTTTCAATTCTCTCATACTGCTTTTAGTAATTATCGGATAAATCATTTCCACTAAAAATGCTTGTGAAACTAAACCTTCTCCTGTCCCTAACATTCTAATATTATTATACAAAGGTGACTTTTCATTAGAGTTCAACGCCTTGATTATATTATGACAATCTCTTATCTTCCCTATTTCTTTTCCTTTTAGCTTATAGTCATCATATTCTTCTTCTAAAACTGCAGTCAAATCATATATCATAGAACTGTCTACTGACTTTTGATTCTTATTAATATCAATGAAAACTTTTGATGCTACTGATAACGACGGTCCAAATAATATAACAATTGGCACTTCCATATCTAATATTTCTTCACTTTTGCTATAAAAGTATCCCCCTAATCTATGTTGACCATCTATTACTATCATTTCATGATTCCTATTCAACTCTAAAGAGAATACTCCTAATTTTTCATCTATACTCTTTAAATACCCTTGATAATCCTTATTAGATTTTCCATGTTCAATGCTCTTATCATAACATCCCAATATGATAGCATTGGGAATAATATTGTTAATCTCCTCTATAAAAGAAGCAATTTGAGTTAGCCTATCTAATTGTATTTGTCGCTGTATACCATTTTGACTATAATCTATTTTTAATCCCTTAGTCTCCAACATACCTATATATTCAGATAACTTTCTACTTCTTTTACTATTTGAATCTCTATCAATGTATGGATATCTAAAATTAAGCTTAACATACTCTTTCATATCTTTCACTTTCATCTTAGATGTATACATATACTCATTTTTTTGCTTTACTTGTATTAATGGTATTATCATGTTATCACCTCATCCTAAACATCACTCGTAATATCTAACTCTTGCTCTAAGTCATCACCTACAGCATGCATTAATCCTTTTCTATTAAACTCCTCAACATTATTCTTTGTAATATCATAATCAATTTTAAACGTAAATCTTTTCCTATTCACTATTACTATAACTTCAAATAGTAACATTAATACTTCTACAATAATCGTTCCATAAATCCCCGTAAATAAATTAACTAAAATAGATATCTTAGCACTTATTATTGCCTTAGCATTCTCCTCATGTGCTAATGACAAACTATTTGCATATTCACTTATTTGATTCCAACATAAAAAAGTCATAATAATTGCCAAAACTAACACTATTATAACAAACTTTATCTTTCCTTTTTTTAAATCCCATATTTTTTCTTTGCTTAATTTAGCCTTAAGATAAAAGCTAGATGATACTATATCATGTGCTTCTTTATTACAGATATAGAGTTTACAACTACTATCATAGTTTATGTTAATACTAACCTTATCTTCTAAAACCTCTTGTATTCTTTTAATCACCAGCGCTATGTTTTTTTCACAGTCTTTATGATCTTCTGATGATATTATTATACATCTTAATTGACCTCTTCCATTTACACAAGCATTCTCTATGTTTCTAAATAAGAAATACTTTCTATCTGAATATTCATCATAAGCAACTAAATATTTTTGATGATTTATAGCTTGTATTTGTTTAGCTTGACTACCCCATTCTTTTTTTATTCTTCGCTTATACATTAAATCTCCATTTTCATCTTCCTTATATGCATTGCACATAATTTTCTCTATAGTTGAAGACTCAATTTTAATGGAGAAATCAATATTCAATTCTATCACATTCATAATTTTCCCCCAAACTAATTCACCGTTCTGTTAAGTTATATGAACATTGCACTTCTCAACCCTTGGAAATATAATAA
>DALZNT010000024.1:0-26246 GCA_032005505.1 Clostridium sp.
GAATTAACTGGTTTTACCTTTATTTCTCTGTTTAATTTTCAAAGACCAATTCTTATTTAAGTTATCGGCTTAACCGACTACTTTTATTATTCTACCAAACAGTTTCCTGTATGTCAACAACTTTTTAAAGTTTTTTTAAAACTTAATTTTAAGTTTGTTGTTTTGTTGCCGCATCTCTCAGCGACAAGTCATATCTTATCATGATTAATTATAATATCATATATTATAATTATCGTTAAGATAAAATTATATACCATTTACTCAATATATCAATCTTTTTCTCTTTAAATCACATATAGATACACTAGGATATGTTTATAAATCTTTAGGAGTTATAATTATATATTACTTTAAAATATATCCACTTTAACTTATTAAACTTATATATTTTAACCTAAAGTTCAATTCAATCTAACTAAAATTTATTATAAATTATCTATATAAAAAGAAGCAGATCTGATTAATTCATCAGTTCTGCTTCTTTATTTTATATTTATATTATTGTTGGTTAATAATCAAGCACATTATTTAATCCTTTGGATGTAAATCTATATAGCTTATATATTATCCTCATCTTCATTAACTTCAGTTTCATCTATACTATCTTCAATTACTTCTGTATTGTCTTCAATTACTTCTACATTTTCATCTTCAAGAGTTTCTATACTTAACTGTTCATCTTGAGGTTTTTCACTGTTAAAGTTTATTTTAGCAACAGCAACTATATTTATATCCTCACCAGTTCTCATTAAAGTAACTCCCATAGCATTTCTGCCTGTAGTAGATATATCACTTACGTTAATTCTTATAACTATCCCATCACTATTTATTAACATCATTTCATCTAGGTCTCTAACAACTCTACCACTTACAACACTACCAGTCTTTTCTGTAATCTTATAAGTCTTAAGTCCTTTTCCACCTCTACGTTGAAGTGTGTAATTAGCTATTGCTGTTCTCTTTCCAAAGCCCTTTTCACTTACTATAAGTAGTTCTTCTTCTTCTTTAGCAATAATCATAGATACAGCTACATCACCATCTCTTAAAGTTATAGCTTTAACTCCAGTTGTAGTTCTACCCATGTTTCTAACTTCTTCTTCTCTAAATCTTATTGAATATCCATCTTTAGTTACAAATAGAACCTCATCGTCACCTTTAGTGATTCTAACTCCAACTATTTCATCGTCTTCTTTAAGATTTATAGCATTTAATCCATTTTTTCTTATGTTTTCAAACTTATCTAATGATGTCTTCTTAACCATACCTGATTTAGTTCCCATCATAAGATAGTTATTACTATTAAAAGTTTTAATAGACATAACTGCTTGTATAGTCTCTCCAGCTTCTAATGGAAGCATATTAACTATATTCATTCCCTTAGCTGTTCTTCCTGCTTCCGGAATTTCGTAAGCCTTTAACTTATATGCCTTACCTCTATTGGTGAAGAATATGATATTATTTAGCGTTTTAGTTATTAAGATATGTTCTACAAAATCATCTTCTTTTGTAGATACACCTTGAATACCTCTTCCCCCTCTTCTTTGAGCGTTGTAAGTATCCGCTGGTAATCTCTTAATATATCCACCATGAGTTAGTGTAATTACTATATCATCATCATCTATTAAATCTTCGTCTTCAAAACTATATGGATTTTTCTCAATTTGAGTTCTTCTGTCATCGCCATACTTAACTTTAACTTCTACTAACTCATCTCTTATAATTCCAAGAAGAATTTCTTCACTATTAAGTATTGATTGTAAATAAGCTATTGTTTTCATTAGCTCATTAAATTCTTCTTCAATTTTATCTCTCTCAAGACCTGTTAATCTTTGTAATCTTAAATCTAATATTGCCTGTGCCTGCTTTTCTGATAAATTAAATTTAATCATTAATCCATCTTTAGCTTCTTGACCAGTTTTAGATCCTCTAATTAAAGCTATAACTTGATCAATATGGTCTAGAGCAATTCTTAGTCCTTCTAATATGTGTGCTCTAGCATTAGCTTTATCTAGTTCAAATATAGTTCTTCTAGTTACAACATCCTTTTGATGATTTAAATAATTAACTAGGATTTCTTTTAAGTTCAGAACCTTAGGCTCATTATTAACTAAAGCTAGCATTATAATACCAAAAGTATCTTGCATCTTAGTATGTTTATATAGTCTATTTAGAACTACGTTTGCATTAGCATCTCTTTTTAGCTCTATAACAATTCTCATACCATCTCTATCTGATTCATCTCTTAAATCAGATATTCCATCTATTTTCTTATCTTTTACAAGATTCGCTATATTTTCTATTAGATTTGCCTTATTAACCATATACGGTATTTCAGAAACTATTATTCTATTTCTACCATTATGCTCTTCAATTTCAGCCTTAGATCTAACTAATACTTTACCCCTACCAGTTTCATACGCACTTCTAAATCCACTTTTACCAAGGATTATACCTCCTGTAGGGAAGTCCGGTCCTTTTATATGTGTCATAAAGTCTGAAACTGTAGCTTCTGGATCATCTATTAACATAATTACAGCATTTATTACCTCTGTAAGATTATGTGGAGGTATGTTTGTTGCCATACCTACCGCTATACCTGAAGATCCATTTACAAGTAGAGCTGGGAATCTAGCCGGTAAAACTACTGGTTCTAATTCCTCACCATCAAAGTTAGGTGTAAAATCTACGGTGTTCTTGTTTATATCACGAAGCATTTGACTAGTTATTTTACTCATCTTAGCCTCTGTATATCTCATCGCCGCAGCTCCATCACCATCTACTGATCCAAAGTTACCATGACCATCTACTAGCATATATCTTATAGAGAAATCTTGTGCCATTCTAACCAAAGCATCGTAAACAGAAGTATCACCATGCGGGTGATACTTACCTAGTACGTCTCCGACTATTCTTGCACATTTTCTATATCCCTTTTCATATGTTATACCAAGTTCACTCATAGAATATAGTATTCTTCTGTGAACAGGCTTAAGTCCATCTCTAACGTCTGGTAAAGCTCTTCCAACAATAACGCTCATGGCATAATCTATATAAGATTTTTTCATCTCGTGTTGTATATCAACGGGTATTACTTTATCTATAGTATCCATTTTTCCACCTACCTTAATCCTAGCTCAATACTATATATCTAGATTACTAACTTGATTAGCATTGTCTTGTATAAATTCTCTACGTGGCTCAACCTTATCTCCCATAAGTATTGTAAATATCTCATCAGCTGCCATAGCATCATCAACAGTTACCTTTAAAAGTGTTCTCTGTGCTGGGTCCATTGTAGTTGACCATAATTGAGTTGGGTTCATTTCTCCAAGACCTTTGTATCTTTGAATATCTGTATTATTATCTTTTCCACCTATTTCTTCTAAGAACTGATCAAGCTCTCTATCACTATAAGTGTACTTTTCAACCTTACCTTTTTTAATTTTATAAAGTGGTGGTTGAGCAATAAATACATGACCTTTGTCTACAAGATCTCTCATGTATCTGTAGAAGAAGGTTAATAAAAGCGTTCTAATATGTGCTCCATCTACGTCAGCATCTGTCATTATTATTATTTTATCATATCTAATTTTAGAAACATCAAAGTCTTTACCAACTCCTGCTCCAAATGCAGTTATCATTGATCTTATTGAATCTGAAGCTAGTATTTTATCTAATCTTTGCTTCTCAATATTCATTATTTTTCCTCTAAGTGGAAGTATAGCTTGGAAACGTCTATCTCTTCCTTGCTTAGCAGAACCTCCCGCGGAGTCTCCCTCTACGATGTAGATTTCACACTCTGAGGGATCTTTAGATGCGCAGTCAGCAAGTTTACCTGGTAAGCTTGTGCTTTCAAGTACTGATTTTCTTCTAGTAAGCTCACGAGCCTTCTTTGCAGCCTCTCTTGCTCTTGCTGCATTTAATCCTTTATCTATAATTGACTTACCTACAGCTGGATTCTCTTCTAAGAATGAACTTACTACTTCTCCCATAACAGATTCAACCATACCTCTAACTTCACTATTTCCTAGCTTAGTCTTAGTTTGGCCTTCGAACTGAGGTTCAGTAAGTTTAACTGATACTACAGCTGTAAGTCCTTCTCTTACATCTTCACCACTTAAATTCTTATCATTTTCCTTTAAGAATCCAAACTTTTTAGCATAGTCATTTAAAACTCTAGTTAAAGCCGTTTTGAAACCAACTAGGTGAGTTCCACCTTCTGCTGTATCTATATTGTTTGCAAAAGAGAATAGATTTTCATTATAGGTATCATTGTATTGAAATGCGATTTCTACTGTAGTAGTGTCTCTTAATCCCTCTATATAAACCGGTTCGTTATGAATTTTACCTTTATTTCTATTTAGGTATTCTACAAATGATTTTATTCCACCTTCATAATGGAACTCATTATGCTTGCCATCTCTCTCATCCTTAATTTTTATATTTATACCTTTGTTAAGGAATGCAAGCTCTCTAAGTCTTTGAGCTAGAGCATCATATTCAAATTCTGTTGTTTCAAATATTTCTTCGTCCGCTACAAAATGAGTAGTTGTACCATGTTCATCAGTATCTCCAACTTTCTCTAAGGTTGTTATAGGCTTACCTCTTTCAAAGCTTTGACACCAAATATGTCCTTCTCTTTTTACCGTTACCTCACATAATGATGATAAAGCATTAACAACGGATGCACCAACCCCGTGTAGTCCACCGGATACTTTATATCCTCCGCCGCCAAACTTACCACCAGCATGAAGTACAGTCATTATAACTTCAACTGTTGGTACTTTCATTTTAGGATGTATTCCTACAGGCATTCCTCTTCCATCATCTGTTACAGTAACGGAGTTATCCTCATGTATAGTAACGTCAATGTTTTGGCAAAAGCCTGCTAATGCCTCATCTATACTATTATCAACTATCTCGTATACTAAGTGATGAAGTCCTCTAACACTTGTACTTCCAATGTACATACCCGGTCTTTTTCTTACAGCCTCAAGTCCTTCTAAGACTTGAATCTGATTTTCATCATATCTTTCATTATTACTCATAGCGCTCCTCCTAACTTCCCCTAAAGTTCACAGTATGATATATTTGCCCTTTTACATAAAGTTGTCGATGATATCGGGGACATATAAATCTTACTCATTTTATCAACTTCAGCTATAATAAATGATTTAGGATTGTCGTTAGTTACTCTTTCTACAAATCCATCTTCTTCTGCTAATCTTATAAACTGATTAGTGTCTGAACTATATTTTGAAGACTCATAATCAAAAATACCTATTATATCCTTTACTGGTACAACCACATTTTCTCCTAAGTGTAAAAACATAGCTTTTCCCCCTAACTACTTTATATTATTTCTTTAACTGTTCCTTGTTCCACATTGAATATTTTCATATTGTTATTTTTCAAATGTCTTTTAATATCTGCAATTCCGGTACACGTAATTAATGTTTGTATACCATTTATAGACTTTAATATATATTCTTGCCTTTTTGAATCAAGTTCAGACAATACATCATCAAGTAATAATAAAGGGTACTCCCCTATTAAATTTTTTATAATGTGTAACGAAGCAAACTTAATAGTTAATACTGATGTTCTTTGTTGTCCTTGAGATCCAAAAATTTTAACATCCATATCATTTATAAAAATTGAAAAATCATCCCTATGTGGTCCTACTGATGTTACTCGTTTATCTATATCTTTTTTTCTATTAAACTTAATTAATTTATATAGTGAATCCTTTATATCTTCACCATTTTTAAGCTGCATTAAATACTCAAATCTAATTTCTTCTTTACCTTGAGTTATTTCTCTGTGAATGCCGCTAGCAAACTCATTTAGCTTATTTATATAATCTAATCTTTTAGCTATTATATAGCTTCCAAACTCAGCCAATTTAATATCATAGACATCTATCATATCTTCATTTGCACTAAATCTCTTTAAAATCATATTACGTTCATTTAGTACTTTTTTATACGATGACAAACAATAATAATATTTTTTGTCTAATTTACATAGTTCAATATCTAAAAAACGCCTTCTGTATGATGGTGAGTCCTTAACAATGTCAAGGTCCTCTGGAGAAAACATCACTACATTAAGAACGCCCATTAAATCCTGTAATTTAGATATTTTAATCGAATTTATGTTGATGGCCTTTTTACCATCCTTAAAAAGCTTTATGTTAATTTTTTTGTCTAAACGCTCTTTAACTATATAAGCCCCTATATATGACTCCGAGTGCTTCCAACCTATAAGTTCTTTATCTTTATTAGTTCTATGAGATCTCCCTATGCTCGAATAATAAAGAGATTCAAGTATATTAGTTTTTCCTTGAGCGTTATCACCTTGAAAAACATTAGTACCATCGCACAATTCTATGGTCATATTTTCATAATTTCTAAAATTTATTAAGTTTAAATATTTAATGTACATAAAAACACCCACCTAAAATTATAACATAATATAGATTCTAAGTGTGAACATTACTGTAAAAATATAATATGACCATTATAGCCTTAGCTTTATAAGTTCATATATAAAGATTCAAAGGCCGAATTATACATCAGCCTTTTCAATCTAAATAACAGTATAAGTTTCCCCTTGGAACTCAATATTATCGCCTGGGTAAAGTTTTTTTCCTCTTCTCATCTCAACTTCACCATTAACCTTAACATCTCCGTTTTGTATGAAAAATTTTGATTCAGATCCTAGTGTAGTCGCTCCAGCGAACTTCAAAAATGAATCTAGTTTAATAAATTCTGTATCTATTTTTATTTCTATCATTGTTTTCCCACCTTAATTGTTATTTGCAACTCTAACTGGAAGTAATAAATATACACTATTATTACTTTCAACATTTCTGATAACGCAAGGTGTAACTGATGAAGTAAATTCCATTACTATGTTTTCTTCATCCATTATTTTAAACACATCTATCAGATATTTTGAGTTAAATGCAATTTTTAAACCTTCACCTTGCAGAATTATTTGCATTTCTTCACGTGCTTTTCCCAATTGAGAATTGGATGTCACTACTAATGTGTCATCACCAATATCCAATTTTACCAGGTTAGTATTTCCATCTTTGGCCATTAAAGAAGCTCTTTCAATACAACCGAGAATTTCATCTCTTTTAACAGTAACCTTAATATTATGTTCTTTAGGAATAATAGCATCGTATTTTATAAAATCACCTTCTAGTAATCTAGAGATAACTTTTGTATTTCCAAAGTTGAATAGTATGTGGTTTTTAGTAAATGTTATTTGAACATTGTCATCACTATCTTTAAGTATTTTTGATACTTCGTTAAGGGTTTTACCTGGTACTACAGATTCCTTATTGAATGAGCAATCCATATTTTCACTCTTAAGTGCAACTCTGAAACCATCTAACGCTACCAGATTTAACTTACCTTCTTTAACTTGAAGAAGTACACCCGTTAATATCGGTCTTGTATCATCTTGAGCTATAGCAAATATTGTTGATTTTATCATGTTCTTTAAAGTTTTTTGAGATACAGTTAAAACTACATCTTCTTCTATGCTTGGTAAACTTGGGTACTCACTTGGATTTAAGTACACAAGTTGAACATTTGACTTTTGGCACTTAAGTTCTAGCTCTGAATCGTTTGTAGCTGATACTTCAACAGTATCGTTAGGAAGTTTTCTTACTATTTCTCCAAATAATCTTGAATCTAGTACCACTTCCCCCTCCTCTATAATATTAGCTGCAACCTTTGTTTCTATACTTACCTCTATGTCTGATCCAACTAAAGTAACCATACCATCTTTAGCCGATATATAGATTCCTTGAAGTATTGGTAAAGTTGATTTACCTGTTATTGCTTTTTGAACATCAGAGATAGCTTCTTGAAGTACATTCTTCTCTATTAAAAATTTCATCTTAGTTCCTCCTTTTATACACATTTAAAATAGCTGTTAGATAGCTTAGATAATATAATATTATTTAGTAGTAGTAGTAGTAGGGGCTGTTGATTTGTTAATAAGTGCTTCAACACCTGTAAAATCAACGTTTTTTTCGGTAAAAATATTGTGGATAAAAGATGCATCGGTGTTATCAGTTATCCACAATATTAAGTGCTATATATATTTTTCGTCATTAATCCACAGATTAAAATCAAAAAGTAATCACAGCTGTGGCTAACTATTTTTGATTTATCCTTTTTGTTAGCTCCGCAACAGCTGTTTGAAGGCTTTCGTCCTTTTTTAAGTTCTGTGATATTTTTTCGTAGGCGTGGATAACTGTTGTATGATCCCTACCTCCGAACTCTTCTCCTATTTTGGGAAGAGATGTATCTGTAAGTTTTCTTGAAAGATACATTGCAATCTGTCTTGGAAATGCAACATTTCGTGTTCTTCTAGCTGATTTAAAATCTTCAATTTTTAAATTGTAGTAACTAGACACTATATCTTGAATTAATCCAATTGTTACTTGTCTAGAATTTTTATTTGAAATTATGTCTTTTAGTGCTTCAGAAGCTAAATCAATACTAATTTCTTTATTAGTTAAAGAAGAATATGCAACTATTCTTATTAAAGCGCCCTCAAGCTCTCTAATGTTTGATTTAATCTGAGTAGCTATATATACCATAACTTCATTAGGAATATTAAGATTCTCTACATCTGCTTTCTTTTTTAAGATTGCTATTCTTGTTTCAAAATCAGGAGCCTGAATATCTGCAATAAGTCCCCATTCGAATCTAGATCTAAGTCTGTCTTCTAATGTAGGAATTTCTTTTGGTGGTCTATCGCTTGAAAGGATAATTTGCTTATTTGCATCGTGAAGAGCATTAAATGTATGGAAAAACTCTTCTTGTGTTGATTCCTTTCCAGCAATGAATTGAATATCATCTATTAAAAGAACGTCCACATTTCTATATTTATTTCTAAACTCTACATTTTTATCGTCTTTAATAGAGTTAATAAGCTCATTAGTAAATTTTTCAGATGATACATAAACTACTTTGGATTTTGAGTTTTCTTGTTGTATGTAACGTCCAATAGCATGCATTAAGTGAGTCTTACCAAGTCCAACACCACCATAGATAAACAGTGGGTTATAAGCCTTTGCAGGTGATTCGGCTACGGCTAGGGATGCTGCATGAGCAAATCTATTACTATTACCAATGACAAAAGAGTCAAAAGTATATTTAGGATTTAATATTGCAGACATTTCATCGTTTACCACTAAGCTTTGTCTCTTAGGGGGAGCCTTATGTATTGACTCTGTTGATTCTTCCGAAATAATTACAAAATTTATTGTGTATGATTTATTGCACGCTGCTTGAATTGAATTTTTTATAAGGTCTTTATACCTATTCTCTAATATGTCCTTAGTGAAGTCGTTACGAACACCAAGAGTGATAGATGAATCTGTGATATTTAGTGGGTCAATGCTTTTTATCCAAGTATTAAAACTCACTTCTGTAAGTTCAGCTTTAAGTATTTCTAAGGCTTTTTCCCATATTTCTTTTACATAGGTGTTCATTTTGTATCCTCCTATTAAATATTTATATAAAAATTAATGTAGAAACATATAAATTTTACAAGAGTATCAACAACGTTACTAACACATATTTAGAGTTGTTTACAATTGTTAAAACTTTTATTCACATGTTTATAACTTGTTAAGGTATTGAATAAGAATTAAAATTTATTCACAGTATATAACTAGCAGTTATACACAGGTCAAATAGTCTATAACAGGCATTATTTCATTGAAAAACACAAAAAATGCAGGTAAATTTTGAGTTATGCACAATTTCATCAACAGACTGTGTATAACTTGTTCAAAAAACAAATTATACACAATACTTACTTTATGATAACAAAAGATGGAGTGAGGTTCAATAAGTTATCCACAAAAAAATAAGTTTTGTGGAAAAAATAATAACAATATGGTTTAAAAAATAAAAAAAATGACATATTACTAATGTAATAAATTGTTCTAAATAGTTATCTTGACATTAATCTTAGTAACATTTATAATCTAATAGTGAAACTTATAAAGTAGTGATAAGTTAATTACTATAAATAACTTTAGGATATTAAGAAGGGGGTGCAGCACATGTTCATGACTTACCAACCTAAGAAAAGACAAAGAAAGAAAGAGCACGGATTCAGAAAGAGAATGAGTACAGCTTCTGGAAGAAACGTTCTTAGAAGAAGAAGACTTAAAGGAAGAAAGAAATTGACAGCATAAGGGCCGCTATTGTGGCCTTTTTCTGTAAATAAGAAAGAGAGCAACGGAACCGATGAAAGAAGAAAGGCTAAGAAAAAATCCTGAGTTTAGATTAGTATATAGAAGAGGAAAATCTTTTTCTACATCTATACTTGTGTTATACGTATTCAAAAATAACAAAGGTATTAATAGAATAGGTATATCAGTTAGCAAGAAAGTTGGAAAAAGTGTAGTTAGAAGTAGAGTTAAAAGACTCATAGGTGAAAGTGCTAGACTTAACAAACAAGATTTGAAGCAAGGATATGATTTAGTTTTTGTTGCAAGAAGTGTTTCGAGCGATAAATCTTATAAAGAAATTGAAAATTCGGTGAAGTATCTATTCAGGAAATCAGGTCTTAATAATGTTGAAAAAATTATTACTAATAGTAATTAAATTTTATAGAAAAAATATATCTCCTATGAAAGCACCATGCTGCATATATACACCGACATGTTCAGAGTATGCTATGCAAGCTATAGAGAAATACGGTGCTTTTAAAGGAGGTTTTATGGCTATTAAGAGAATTTTACGGTGTCATCCCTACCATAAAGGGGGATATGATCCTGTTAAATAGAAAATCTAGGAGGGGTTAATTTGACTAACTTTTTATCAGGTATATTTGAACAAGGTTTCGTAGCAGTTCATAAGTTTGTAGAAATATTTACATCAAATCCTGATATATCTTTTGGTGTATCAATAATATTATTTACGATAATTGCGAGACTATGCTTATTACCACTATCATTAAAGCAAAGTAAAACAACTGCTAAAATGAGCGTAATTCAACCAGAACTTAAAAAGCTTCAAGACAAATATAAAAATGATCCACAAAGACAACAAGCTGAGATGATGAAATTATATAAGGATAATAATGTATCCCCACTTGGTGGATGTTTACCAATGCTTATACAATTTCCATTAATCATTGCTTTATTCTACGTATTCCAACAATTTGATTATCAAGGAGCTGGATTCCTATGGATGAAAGACTTAACAGCACCAGACCCATACTATATATTACCGATATTATCAGGTATAACTACATATTTATCAAGTAAATTAATGGCTCCATCAACTGGAGACGCAGCAAGCTCAACTAGTATGATGACTACAGGTATGGCTATATTCTTTGGATTTATGTCATTGAAATTCCCAGGAGCGCTAGTGCTTTACTGGACAGTATCTAACATAATCCAAATGATACAATCATATGTTTTAAATAAAATTTACGCAAAGCCTAAATCAAAAGCTGCATAATAAAAGATGTTATTATTGAAAGGCGGTATCTAAAGCATGAAAAATATCGAGACCATGGGCAAAACTACTGAAGAAGCTATACAAAATGCTTTGAAGGAATTAAATGTTACACAAGATAAGATTGAAGTTGAAGTCTTAGAAGAAGGTAGCAAAGGATTTTTGAACATTATAGGGGTTAAGCCAGCTAGAGTAAGAGTCACTTTAAAAAGAGACAGCGTTGGTGATGCAACTAAATTCCTTAGAGATGTATTAAACTCTATGAAGATAAAGGCTGAAATTCAAGCTAAGGAAGAAAATGATGAATTAAAGATCAATTTAGTTGGACCTAATATGGGTGTTTTAATTGGCTATAGAGGTGAGACCTTAGATTCCCTTCAATATTTAGTGAGCTTAGTTGTAAATAAAAATCATGATGAAACCTATAAGAGAGTTATTCTTGATACTGCAAATTACAGACAAACTAGAGAAGAAACGCTTAAGAGGTTAGCATGTAAGATGGGAGATAAGGTTAGAGTTGGTGGTAAGACACTTAAACTTGAACCAATGAATCCATATGAGAGAAGAGTTATACACTCAACACTTCAAAATAATGAATATGTAACAACTCATAGTGAAGGTGAAGAGCCATATAGAAGAGTCGTTATCGAGTTAAAGAAAGCCTAAATGGCTTTCTTTTTATTTTATCTACTATGTGATACAATGAGTATTTGTGGGTAGAATTTATATTAAAAGTATTATAATATGTTTAATTATATAGAAGTTAAAAAGAACTGTAGGGTAATTATTTTTTAATGGGAGGTATAAAGATGAAGGATTTTGATACAATTGGAGCTATATCAACTAGTATTGGAGAAGGTGGATTAGCTGTAATAAGAGTTTCTGGAGATAAATCCAGACAGTTAATAGATAGAATATTTGAAGCTAAGAACGGAAAATCTCTTATGGAGATGAAGAGCTATACTATGAGATATGGTCACATTATAGATGAAGATAAAAATCATATTGATGAAGTTATAGTATCATTCATGAAAGGGCCAAGAAGCTTTACAGCGGAAGATACTATAGAAATAAACTGCCATGGTGGTGTTATTGCAACTAAAAGAGTTTTAGAGCAAGTTATAAAACAAGGGGTTAGACTTGCAGAGCCAGGTGAGTTTACTAAAAGAGCTTTCTTAAATGGGAGAATAGATTTATCACAGGCAGAGGCTGTAATAGATATAATAAATGCTAAAACTGAATTAAGTATGAAGTCAGCATTAATGCAAAGTGAGGGAGTTATTTCCAAGGAAATAGGTAATTTAAGAGAGAGCCTTATTTCAACGATAGCACACATAGAAGCTACTGTAGATTATCCTGAAGACGATTTAGAAGAAGTTACAGCAGAAATGGGAATTAAAGATTTAGAGATAGTTAGAACAGAACTAAAAAGACTTATAGATACTGCTGAAGAAGGCAAGATATTGCGTGAGGGATTAAGCACTGTAATAGTAGGTAAGCCTAATGTAGGTAAATCGTCATTACTTAACGCTTTAACAAGAGAAAACAGAGCTATAGTTACTGATATACCTGGAACTACAAGAGATGTTATAGAAGAGTATATAAACATTTCAGGGGTACCTATAAAAATAGTAGATACAGCTGGAATTAGAGAGACTGAAGATGTAGTTGAAAAAATCGGTGTTGAAAGATCTAGAGAGAAGATTAAAGAAGCTGACTTAATCATATTTATATTAGATTCAAGCAGAGCGTTAAGTGAGGAAGATAAGGAAATTATTAATCATATAAGAGATAAAAAATATATGGTATTATTGAATAAGAGCGATTTAAATAACAAAGTTACAGAGAGTGATTTAAGTAATTTAAATAGCGAAAATATATTTAAAATATCGGCTAAAACTGGTGAAGGGATTGACGAAGTTAGAAATGCAATTAAAGAACTTTTCTTTAAGGGTGAGATTGCTTCTAATAATGTTATAATAACTAACACTAGACATAAAGAGTCATTATTTAGAGCTTACGAAAGTATTGTAAGTGCAATAGATATACTAAAGAACACATTTGCAATAGATTTAGCATCTATTGATATAAGAAATGCATGGACGTTTTTAGGTGAAATAACAGGGGATTCCCTAGAAGAAAATATAATAGACAAGATATTTAAGGATTTCTGTCTAGGTAAATAGAGGTGAAAAAATGAAGTATTTTGCAGGCGATTATGATGTAGTAGTAATTGGAGCAGGTCATGCAGGTAGTGAGGCCGCACTTGCTACTGCTAGAATGGGATTAAAGACATTGATGTGTACTTTAAACTTAGATAGTATAGGCTTTATGCCATGTAACCCTAATATAGGGGGAACTGCTAAAGGTCATTTAGTTAGAGAAATTGACGCTTTAGGTGGAGAAATGGGTAAAAATATAGATGATACTTATATTCAATCTAGAATGCTTAATTTATCAAAAGGACCAGCAGTACACTCTCTTAGAGCGCAAGCAGATAAGAAGAGATATTCAGAGAGAATGAAGCATGTTATAGAAACTGAACCTAACCTAGATTTAAGACAGTTAGAAGTAGTTAGTATAGATGTAGAAGATAATGTAGTTAAAGGTGTCCTTACAAAGTATGGTGCATATTTTACTTGTAAAGCTATTATTATAACAACGGGAACGTATCTTAAATCCAATGTAATTATTGGCGAGGTAGTAGTAAATGAAGGACCAGCAGGGTTATTCCCAGCTAATGAGTTATCTAAGTCATTAGTAGATTTAGGGGTATCTTTAAGAAGATTTAAGACAGGTACTCCAGCGAGAATAAACGCTAGATCTGTAGATTTTTCTAAAATGGAAATACAAAAAGGTGATGAAAAGATAGTGCCATTCTCATTTATGAGTGGAGATATTACTAGAGAACAAGTAAGCTGCTATCTAACATACACTAATGAGAAAACTCATGAAGTAATATTAGCTAATATTGATAGATCACCATTATATAATGGATCTATTAAGAGTACTGGACCAAGATATTGTCCATCTATAGAAGATAAGGTAATGCGATTTAGAGATAAAGATAGACATCAGCTTTTCATTGAACCAGAAGGTGAAAATACTGAAGAAATGTATGTTCAAGGAATGAGTAGTTCGCTACCAGAGGATGTACAATTAGCCTTCTTAAGAACTATAGATGGGCTTGAAAATGTTGAAGTAATGAGAACAGGATATGCAATAGAGTATGATTGTATAGATCCAACTCAATTGAAATTATCATTAGAATTTAAAAATATAAATGGATTATTCTCAGCAGGCCAAATCAATGGAAGTTCAGGGTATGAGGAAGCGGCAGGACAGGGAATTCTTGCGGGAATAAATGCTGCGCTGAAAATACAAGGAAAAGAACCGTTAATTTTAAAGCGATCTGACGCTTATATAGGCGTTCTTGTAGATGATTTAGTTACTAAAGGTACAAATGAACCATATAGAATGATGACATCTAGATCAGAGTATAGATTACTTCTAAGACAAGATAATGCTGATTTAAGACTTACAGATATGGGGTATGGGGTTGGACTTGTAACTGAGGAAAGATATGCAGCTTTTAATAAAAAAAGAGCTGAAATTGAAGCTGAGGTAGAAAGATTAAAGAATGTGCAGATAACCAACAAAAAAGAGATAAATGAGTTCTTAGAAAGTAAAGGTTCTGCTCCGTTAAAGAAGCCTACTTCACTTTATGAATTAATAAAAAGATCTGAATTAGACTACTATAATGTTGCAGAAATTGATATAGAAAGACAAGAACTAAATGACCAGGTAACAGAGCAGGTTAATATTATGTCTAAGTATGAAGGATATATTGTAAAACAGCTAGAGCAAATTAATCAGTTTAAGAAGTATGAAACTAAACTTATTCCTGAGGAATTAGATTATACTACTATAAAAGGATTAAGAACTGAAGCTATACAAAAGTTAAATAACATAAAGCCAACTAATATAGGGCAAGCATCTAGAATATCTGGAGTTTCGCCAGCTGATATCACAGTTTTACTTATTTTCCTAGAGCAGCAGAAAAGAAATAATAGCCAGGAATAATTAAAGAAGTCTTATATAAAACTTAATATTTGGAGGGTGAAATGGAATATTTTAATATGCTAAATGAAGCTTGTCAAAGCGAAGGAGTAAGCTTTGATGAGAAAAAATATAATAACTTTATAAAATATAAAGAACTTATTAAAGAATGGAACCAAAAAATAAATTTAACAGCTATAACTGAAGATGAAGAAATTATAAAAAAACACTTCATTGATTCTATAAAGATTTTTGAGTGTTCTCATGCTAAAAAAGCAAAATCTATTATAGACATAGGAACTGGTGGAGGTTTCCCAGGGATACCAATGAAAATTGTAAAAGAAGATAATTCTATGGTGCTTTTAGACTCTTTGAATAAGAGAATTAATTTTTTAAATGAGGTTATAGGAGAGTTAGGATTAGAAAATATAAAAACAATTCATGGTAGAGCTGAAGATTTTGCTCAAACTGGAGAGTATAGACAGAAATTTGATTTAGCGGTGTCTAGAGCAGTGGCTAACCTTACAGTACTATTAGAATTCTGCTTACCATATGTAAAAGTTGGTGGCCATTTTGTAGCACTTAAGGGACCAGCTATTGAGGAAGAGATTAAAGATGCAACGGTTGCACTAAAAGTTTTAGGGGGAACCATTGAAGAGGTAATAGAGGTTGATATTGAAGGTAGTGATTTAAAACATAATCTTCTAGTAGTCAAAAAGATTAAGGATACGCCTAAAAAGTATCCAAGAAAAGCTGGTATGGTAACTAAAGATCCTATAAAATAAAACTTATAGAATTTTTAGGCTAAATTTTGCTATATAAAGAGGAATTTGGAGTTGTCTATAGAATAGTTTATAGAAGGAATTTCATAAAAGGATGGTAAAATATGGAGAATACTATTAATTATATAGCAGTCGATTCAATACAACCAAATATTTATCAGCCAAGAAAAGTATTTGATGAAGAAGCTATAAAAGAATTAGCTCAGTCTATAAGAGTATATGGAATAATTCAACCTTTATCTGTTAGAAAATTAGACGAAGGCTATGAATTAATTGCAGGTGAACGTAGGTTAAGAGCAGCAAAAGAAGCTGGATTAACTGAAGTTCCAGCTATTATAATAAATATTAGTGATACAGATTCAGCTGCTATTGCACTTCTAGAAAACTTACAGAGAGAAGACTTGAATTTCTACGAGGAAGCAATGGCTTATAATAATCTTATAAAGATTCACGCTTACACTCAAGATCAATTATCTGAGGTAATAGGTAAAAAGCAATCTACTATTGCAAATAAGCTTAGAATATTAAAGCTAAATCAAGACATAATTGATACTTTAGTAGAAAATAAGTTTACGGAGAGACATGCAAGAGCTCTATTAAAATTACCAGATAGTGAGCTACAATATAAGATTTTAGAAAAAATAATAAAAGAAAGCTTAAATGTTAAGAAGACAGAAGAAGCTATTGATAGAGAACTACTAAAACTACAGCACAGTGAAATTGCTGCAGACGGAAAGAAAAGAATAAAAGGTTCTTTCAGTCCAGCTATATATGTTAACACTGTAAAGCAAGTATTTGATAAATTCGGGATAGATGCTAAATATCGTTCTAAGGAATTAGATGATAGTATACAAGTAACTATAACAATTAAGAAAAAGTAGTTATTGAGAGATTAAACGACTAAATGTTTCACGTGAAACATTTAGTCGTTTTTTATGCATATTATATAAAAAAACTTAAATATATAGGTAATTAGGGTAATAATTACTTTAAATAAAATCTATATCAATATATAATATAAATACATAGTAAAATATATGAAAATATTAATAGTTAAAAAATATACAACAATAAAATTCCAGTGTTAAAAAAAGAGAAAATGACTATATTACATAATTATTAGCAATATATAAAGGGGGGAATAACATGAAGGTAATATGTATTTTTAATCAAAAAGGTGGAGTTGGAAAAACTACTACGAATATAAATTTATGTGCTTATTTAGCAATGAATGGTTATAGAGTATTAGCCATAGATATTGACCCACAAGGAAATACTACAAGTGGGTTAGGAATCGATAAAAGAAAAATAAATTATTCTATGTATGATGTATTAACTAGTAATGTTTCATTAAGTGAAGTAATTAAAAAAAGTGAGATTATAGATAATTTTTATATTGCCCCATCCAATATGAATTTAGCAGCAGCTGAAGTTGAAATTGTGGGACATCAAGAAAGAGAAAAAGTATTAAAAAATAAAATTGAAGAAATAAAAGATCAATATGATTATATATTTATAGATTGTCCTCCATCACTAGGTGTTTTAACGCTTAATGCATTAACAGCATCAAGTTCTGTACTTATACCTATACAATGTGAATTTTATGCATTAGAGGGTGTAGGTCAGTTAATGAGTACTATACAACTAATTAAAAGATATTTAAATACTACTTTAGAAATAGAGGGTGTAATTATGAGTATGTATGATAGTCGTACTAGATTATGCAATGAAGTAGTTGATGAAATAAAAAATCATTTTAAAGAAAAGGTGTATGATACTTTTATACCTAGAAATATAAAGTTAGCAGAATCACCTAGCTTTGGCTTGCCTATTATGCTCTACGATGATAAGTGTAAAGGAGCAGAAGCCTTTGAAGCTTTAACTGAGGAATTTATTCGAAGACAAGGAGGCAACTAAAATGAAAAAGACAAGTGTTTTAGGAAAAGGGTTAGCATCACTAATTCCAGAAAGCGATTTTCAAGAAAATGAAAAAGAGCAAGTATTGAATGTTGATATTAATTTAATTAAACCTAACAAAGAGCAACCAAGAAAACACTTTGACGATGAAAAACTAATGGAGTTAGCAAATTCTATTAAAGAACATGGAATAATACAACCAATAGTAGTTAATGAAAAAAATGATATATATACAATAATTGCAGGAGAACGTCGTTGGAGGGCTGCTAAGCTTTTAAATCTTAAAGAAGTCCCTGTTATTATAAAAGATTTATCTTCTATTGAAATTGTTGAAATTTCTTTAATAGAAAATATTATAAGAGAAAACCTTAATCCTATAGAGGAGGCAATGGCATATAAAAGATTACTTAAAGAATTTAGCCTTACTCAAGAGGAAATAAGTAAACAGGTTTCAAAATCTAGAAGTAGTATTGCTAACGCTTTAAGACTTTTAAATTTAGATGAAAGAATTCAAGGTTATTTAATAGAAGGTGTTCTTTCAGAAGGCCATGGAAGAGCTATATTAGGATTAGAGAATAAAAATGAACAATATATAGTTGCTCAAAAGGTTATAGATGAAAATTTGAATGTAAGACAAACGGAAAGTTTAGTAAAAAACTATTGCAAGGTTGAGGTTGTAAAAGAGCCAACAAGAAAGGCAGCTGTAGATATATACTATAAAGATATTAAAGGTAGATTAGAAAATCATTTTAATACTAAAGTAAATATAAATAACAATTCAAAGAATAAAGGTAAAATAGAGATAGAATATTATTCTCCAGAAGATTTACAAAGAATAATAGAAATCTTAGAAGCGTAATGTTTCACGTGAAACAATTTTGGGAGGATGAATATGGAGCAGATAATAAGTTTAATTAATGACTATGGTACATATATAACATTAGGGTTAATTGCACTAGTAGGAGTATTAATTATAGTTGTAATCGCTTGTTTAGTATCTACAAGTAAGATGAAAAATAGATATAGAAAAATGATGAGAGGTACTAATAGTAAAAACCTAGAGGATTTAATAGTAAACTCATTAGACAAAATAGATTTAATGAAAGAAACTACAGATAGTGTTAAAGAGATATGTGACAATACTTCATCTTTAGTTAAATCTTGCGTACAGAAAGTTGCAATGAAAAGATATAAAGCATTTGAAGATGTAGGAAGTGACTTGAGTTATTCCATTGCTATACTTGATGGTAATAATAGTGGAGTTATAATAACAAGTATATATGCAAGAAATGAAAGCATTACATATGCAAAACCTATCGATAATGGTATATCTAGATATGATTTATCTGATGAAGAGAATGATGTATTACATCAGGCAATAAATACAAATAACTAAAATAAATTAAGGTGAAGACTTTTAAAATTAGTCATCACCTTTTTTATATTTAAAATTAATTTATAAATAATATATTTAAAAATCAAAGGAAATAAATGTTTCACGTGAAACATTTATTACGATTATTTTTTATAGAGTTTCAGTTATATCTAAATATAAATCATTACTATTAGATGATGACTTTCTACCACCAATTGTTTTTAAAATCGAATGGTATAATCCAGATGAAATAGCTTCAGCTAATTTCATTACAATATATAGTCTAGTATTTTGAAGGACCATAAATTCTAAGGAGCCAGATATATTTACTACACCAGCAATGCTTAAGTCACCTACAGGAGGAAGTTTTTTGTTTAAAGCTAAGCCAGGATATAAAGGTTTAGATTCAATTATAACCTTGCCTACATCTTGAAGGTCGCCTAAAGAAGCATCGATAGCAATTACATATGGATTAGTATGGTTTTTAATTATTAAATCTTTAGTTTCAGAAATATTTTTAGCATGAACAGGATTTTCAAGATTGCCATAAATAAAAACATTATCCCTAACTAAAAATTTTAGTTTATCACCTACAATTGGTCCGAGACTATCTCCAGTAGACCTATCTGTACCTACACATAAAATTATAATGTCTTTATTATCTTTAATAACTTGAACTAACTCTTGAGAGACAACTTCTCTTATATTGTAAATGCAATCTTCTGACAAAGCATCAAAAATAACTTTTTTAACCATAATAAAGCAAACACCTCCTTAATAGTAAGTATTACCAAAGGAGGTGTTTTTAATACATAATTGGACATTAAATTAAAGAGTTCTATTTACTATATTATTAATAGCTGTAATGATGTAATCTACGTCCTTATCATCATTAAAATATCCAAAACTAAATCTTAATGTACCTGATGGATAAGTTCCTATAGTTTTATGAGCTAAAGGAGCGCAATGAAGGCCAGTACGAGTTATTATATTATATTCAGAATCAAGAATGAATCCTAGTTCACTGTTATCTATGATAGATGAGTTTATAGAAATAGTTGAAGTTCTATTATTAGTGGAATTATTACCATAGAGCTTTAAAGTTTTAATATTAAGTACTCCATCTATAAATTTTTGAGTTAAATAATCTTCATGATCTTTTATAGTAGAAATGCCTTCATTTTGAATAAAATTTACTCCTGCAAGTAGACCTGCAATACCAGGTGCATTTAATGTTCCACTCTCAAATTTGTCTGGTAGGAAATTTGGTTGGATTATATCAGAAGAAGAACTTCCAGTTCCGCCTACTATTATAGAAGAGCAAATATCGTTCATTGAATCATCTATAATAAATCCACCAATACCTTGAGGTCCTAATAAACTTTTATGGCCTGTAAAGGCAAGAGCGTTACAATTTAATGAGTGGAAGTCAATGTCTAAAACACCAGCTGTTTGAGCAGTATCAATAATAAAGAATATATCCTTTTCCTTACATACCTTACCAACCGATTCAAGGGGTTGGATAGTACCTACAATATTAGAAGCATGAGATAAAACTACTAGCTTTGTATTGTCTTTAATTTTACTTTTAAAATCTTCAATGTTAAGGACACCAAATTGATTACATTCAATTATATCTAATTCAATAATCCCTTTAAGTTCAAGTTCTTTTAAAGTTCTTAAGGTGCTATTGTGGTCCATGGATGATGTTATAACATGCCAGCCTGGTTTCACAGTTCCTTTAATAAGCATATTTAGGGAAAGAGTTATATTTGAAGTAAATATAAGGTTCTTAGTATCATTGAAGTTAAATAATTTACAAAGAGCCTGCCTGCATTGGAAAATAACTTTATTTCCTCTTAAAGAAGAAGTTGAAGCACCTCTGCCAGGATTGCCACCTATAGTAGTCATATAATTAAGCATATCATTATAAACAGAGCTTGGTTTTGGAAAAGTTGTTGCAGCATTATCAACATATACTTGCATAGGGTTACCTCCTAAAATTTGATATAGAAATACGTAATAGATTAAGCGTATATATTTAAAAATTAAATTTAATATAAATTTTTATTCTGATATAATTAGTTTAGGTTAATTTGTTATAATAATTAGTAGTAATTATTATAACTATGTACTTATACCAATTTAATAATACAACATAACGATATAAATATACAGAAATATAATATTTATAACAATTTATTTCAAATAGTAAAGCAATATATATGAAAAATTTTATTTATAAGGGGGAAGAGGAATGAAAAATGTTACTAACATAATTGATTGTAAAGGTCTTAACTGTCCAGCACCTGTAATTAACACAAAGAAGTATTTTGATAGTATAGAAAATGGCGTAGGTACAATCATAGTAGATAATGAAGTTGCTAAAAATAATGTGGTAAAGTTTTCCATTAGCAATAATTTTGAATATGAGGTTAATGAAAAGGAAAGTAATGAATATGAAATAAATATAACTAAAGGGGAAGCTATAAGCTCTCAAAACCTTGAGGAAGCTAAAGAAGTTATTAAACAACCTCTAACTATTGTAGTAGGATCAGATAAGCTAGGAGCTGGATCTGATGAGCTAGGAATAGCATTGATGAAAAGTTATTTATTCGCATTGTCTGAAGCTAATGTTATACCAGAAAATTTACTATTTTTAAATAGTGGAGTAAAATTGGTTGTAGAAGATTCACTTACGCTAGACGGTATTAAGAAGCTAAAAGAAAGAGGGGTAAACATACAAAGCTGTGGATTATGTCTTGATTTTTATGGTCTTAAGGAAAAATTAGCAGTGGGTGAAATTACAAATATGTATGCAATTGTAGAAATTATGAACAATAGCAATACTATTAAACTTTAATACGTTTGTTAGGAGATAATATAATGAGAGAATTTTATATAGTAACCTTTAATAATACTCATGAAGCAATGCAGGCAGAAGTGATTTGTTTAGAGAAAAAGGTGAAGGTAACAATGATGCCTACACCAACTTATATAACAAAGAGTTGTGGCATAAGCTTAAAGGTAGAATTAGGAGATATAGAGACATTAAAAAGCATAGTAAATGAAGATAATTTAGCATATAAGAATATTTATGAATTAAAGGAAAATAAGCTAAGAGAAGTTATTTTAAAACAAAGCTAGGATTAGAATTTCATTAAAATGTTAATACTATTATTTAGGAGACACATATGAAAGAATTTGATTTGAATGATATTGTAGAAACAAAAAAAACTCATCCGTGTGGAAGCAATAAGTGGGAAATAATTAGACTTGGAGCTGACATAAAAATAAGATGTCTTGGATGTAGCAGAATTGTTATGATTCCGAGAAGTAAGTTTGAAAATAGCATAAAAAAGGTAATTAAGGAAACTGATGAGAATAAATAGAATTATAGTTACATCACTTGACTTAATATATATGCTGTGATAAAATTTATTGATGTAATCCCTGCTGTGAAAATCGCAGCCGTTAGTCCGGGGGGAGGAGGTGAAACTAATGAGATCATATGAAACTATATTCGTATTACACCCTTCATTAGACGAGGAAGCTGTTAAAGCTAACATCGAAAAGTTTAAAGGTGTAATAGAGAACAATGGTGGAGAAATTGAGAGCGTTGATGTTTGGGGTAGAAGAAAGCTTGCTTACGAAATCGCTAAAGTTAACGAAGGAGTTTATACTCTAATCAATTTTAAAGCTGGCGCTGAATTACCTAAAGAGTTAGACAGAGTATTCAGAATTAATGATACTGTTATCAGACATATCATAATCAATCCAGAAAGCAAGTAGGTGGTATTATGAATAAAGTTGTTCTAATCGGAAGATTAACCAAAGACCCAGAGTTAAAATTTACTCCAGGTACAGGTACAGCTGTAGCAACGTTCACACTTGCAGTTGATAGAAGATTTAAGAAGGAAGGTCAACAAAGTGCAGACTTTATACCTGTAGTAGTATGGGGTAAAACTGCTGAGAATACTGCTAATTACATGAGTAAGGGTAAACTTATGAGTGTGGCTGGTAGAATTGAGACTCGTTCTTATGAAGCTAAAGACGGCGGAAGAAGATATGTAACTGAAGTAGTAGCTGATGAAGTAAGTTTCCTTGAATGGGGCGGCAATAAAACATCAGGAATGAATACAGGCATGGGTTCTCATAACGAACCATCAATTCCATCAGATTACTTTGGTGGTGGAGATATGACTCCAATTGATGACGGCGAGGATATGCCATTTTAATAATTTTAGGTAAAAGGAGGTAAGTGCACAATGGCTTATGATAGAAATGATAAGAGAAAAGGCGGAAACAGAAAAAGAATGAAGAGAAAAGTTTGTTCATTCTGTATGGATAAAGCCACTTCTATAGATTACAAAGATATCAATAAATTAAGAAAGTACGTTACAGAAAAAGGTAAAATATTACCAAGAAGAATTTCTGGAAACTGTGCTAAGCACCAAAGAATGTTAACTGTAGCTATAAAAAGAGCTAGAAACATAGCATTATTACCATTCACAACTGAATAATATAATACTAGGTTTTAGTTAATAAAGCTTATGGTCAATAAAAGACTAGCAGACGATTTTCGTTTGCTAGTCTTTTTATAATATTAAATTATGTGAAGTGTTTATTAATAATTACTAAAGTTTTTACTTCTATGTGAAATAAACCCAAATATAGTTGCCATAATGTTGCATAAAGACTAAAAAAAATTTACAATAGACTTATAGCCAAATGAAAGGGTGATTTCTATGAAACGTGAAGAGTTTAACATTATGTCTAATATAAAAATAATTGAAGGACTTAAGGCCGATTTACTTTGTATTATAGGTGATTTTTTTAAAGTATTAAGTAAGGGAAGTAATATAGCTCAAGATGCCATTTTAGATTGTATATCTGGAGCCATAATAATATTATATATTTTATCTGAAAAGCTTGGGTACTCTCATTTGGCAGTAGACGAAACGATGAAGAAGAAGTTAAAGCTAGGTATGATGGAAGGGGATCCTTTAGAGAAGAATGGTAAGGAATTATCCAAACTTCATGATCATATCAGGGAGAGAAATTAATAGGAGGATATTATGGAACAAAAGATTAATACTAGAGGATTAACAGAATCTTCGATAATGGCTGCATTTATAGCTACAGTTGTTATAATGTCATCATATTTTCCATTTTTATATGGAATAGTAATGTTAATACTACCAATCTTAATAGCAGTTATTCATTATAAGCATGATATGAAATATTCCGTAGGTTGCGTCATTGTAAGTGTTTTAATAATAGCTATGATGTCTAATCCAATTACAGCTATAACAATGGGAGTTAGTTATGGTATAGTAGGAGTGACACTCGGATATGGAGTTAGAAAAAATTATAGTCCTTATAAGATATTAATTTTAACTGTATTAGCAAGTATAGTAGCAATTGTAGCTGATTTTTGGCTTACGGGATTACTTATTAGTGGTCAAAATATTTTTGTATTTATGAAAAATCAAGCTACAGAAATGTCGGAAATATTTACATTATCTATGGAACAAGCTCAAAAAATGTATTCATCTATGGGAATGGGTGAATCACAATTAGCTATGATGGATCAGATGAAACAAGTAATGACACCGGAATATATAGTAATTATGTTTCCAGCAATTATTGTACTAACTGGTTTCTTACAAGGATATATATCTTTTATAATTTTTACGAAGATATTAAAGAGATTAAGGTATGCAGTCATAGAGCCAACGAAGTTCAATCAGTTTTATGTTACTAATCTAGTTGGAGCATTTTTGATTTCGCTTATGTGTATTGCATTAATATTAGTAGGGAGAGGCGTTTCGTGGGCACCTTCTGTATATAATGCTATATTCTTGATAACTATAGTAATATTAAGTATAAATGGAATTGCAGCTTTACAATATTTCTTAAAGGAAAAGATGATGTTACCAAAGGTTGCAAGAGTATTATTGATTATAGTGGCCTTTATGATGGGTTCATTTATTCTCTTTGGAATAATAGGATTTGTAGAAATGCTTTTAGATTTTAGAAAGTTAGATCCACATAGGCTTAGAAAGGCGTAATGTATGAAAATAGAAGAAATTAATGATAAGGTAAAGAGTTTTATAAATAGTAAACTAGGTATAATTTTTATAATAGCTATAGTAGGTATACTATTTATAATGAGGGAATTTTTTATTCTAAGTCTAATTCTCATCATATATTTAGCGTTAACATTATATATTAACTCATGCAAGGTTAATGGAGAGCCTAATCAAATTAGCGATGTAGAGGAAACCATATCTAGGATTAATAATATAAGAACTACTATATTTTCTAGGGTTCCTTTTCCTATATTATTCTTATCTAGCACAGGTGAAATTATTTGGTATAATGAATCTTTAAGAAATATAGTAGAAAATAAAAGTATACTAAGAAAAAACATAAAAGAAATTATAAAGGAAATAAACATTAAATTAACTATTGATGGAAGAAAATCAGAGTATAAAAAAGTAGTTTTTAATAATAAAGTCTATAATATTTATACTAATGTAATTAATAGTGGAAATTCAGAAGAAGATAAGAAATTAATAATGATGAGTTTATATGATA
>DALZNT010000024.1:26256-37739 GCA_032005505.1 Clostridium sp.
AGTTTACAAAAGGAATTGAGTGAAACTAGAGAAAGTGTGATATTAATAGAAGTAGATAATTTAGATGATGTTATTAAGACAACAGAGGAAGGCTTAAGACCACAACTTATTGCTGATATAGATAGAGCTATAAATAATTACGCTAATAGTCTTAAGGCACTTATAACTAAATACTCTACTAATAAGTACGTTTTAGTTACTAAAGATATAAATTTAGAAGCTGAGATAGGTAAAAAGTTTGATATACTTGATATAATTAGAGAGATAAACACAGGTAATAAGCTAACAGCAACATTGAGTATGGGCATAGGCAGGGGTGGAATGACACCAGTAGAGAATCATGAATTTGCGATTACAGCACAAGAACTAGCTCTTGGAAGAGGTGGAGATCAGTGCGTTATAAAAAGCTTTGAAAAAATATCCTTCTATGGTGGAAAGACTAAGGAAGTTGAGAAGAAAACAAAGGTTAGAGCGAGAGTAATCGGCCATGCACTTCTAGAGCTTGTAAATGAAAGTAGCAATATATTTATCATGGGACATCATAATCCAGATATGGATTGTTTAGGTGCTGCAATAGGTATGTATAGCACTATAAAATCATTAAACAAGGAATGTTATGTTGTGCTTGGAGAGCAGCATGATGCTGTTAATTACATTGTAGATAAACTGCGAATTAACACAGAGTATGACAACATGTTTATAGACCCTGGTAAGATTAATAATATGAAGGATGAAAAAAGTTTATTAATATTAGTAGATGTTCACAACGAGAGCTATGTTCTTTCTATGGATGTGGTTAGAAATATAGATAGAATGGTTATTATAGACCATCATAGAAAGACTAAAGATTTTATTCAAGGAGCTATAATCAGTTATGTAGAGACCTATGCATCATCTACATCAGAGCTTATTACAGAGCTAATTCAATATATGGTTGAAAAACCTAAATTAAAGGAAATAGAAGCTGTGGCATTACTTGCGGGTATATGCTTAGATACTAAAAACTTTTGTTTTAAGACAGGGGTAAGGACTTTCGAAGCAGCAGCATTTCTAAGAAAACAAGGTGCAGATACCGTTGATGTAAAGCGTATTTTTAGCGAAGCATTAGACGTATATATAACTAGGTCAGAAATAATAAGAACGGCTAAATTAAAGGAAGGAGTAGCGATTGCTAAATGCCCACCTGAATTATCTAATTTAGTATTGGCGGCTCAAGCAGCTGATGAATTGCTAAATATTACAGGTATTCAGGCATCCTTTGTTATTGCTAAAATAGAAGGAGAAACCTATATAAGTGGTAGATCCTTAGGCGATATTAATGTTCAAGTTATATTAGAAGACTTAGGTGGTGGTGGTCATTTAACCATGGCAGCTGCTAAGGTTAAAGGAGTCTCACAGGATGAGGCAGAAAAATTATTAAATAAAGCTATTGAAAATTACTTAAGGAAGGGTGACTAATAATGAAAGTTATTTTATTACAAGACGTTAAATCAGTTGGAAAAAAGGGAGATGTAGTTAATGCATCCGATGGATATGCAAGAAACTTTTTATTCCCTAAGAAATTAGCTCAAGAAGCTAACGATGTTAACATGCATATTTTAAATAAAAAGAATGAAACAGATAGAAAGAAAAAATTAGCTGAAACAGAGGCTGCTCAGAAGGTAGCTAATGAATTAAAGGATAAAGAAGTAGTTATATACGCTAAAGCTGGAGATGGTGGAAAGCTATTTGGAGCTATCACATCAAAAGATATTTCTCAGGAAATGGAGAAGCAATTAAACATCTCTGTAGATAAGAAAAAAATTGTTATGAATACTATAAAGAGTATAGGAACATATACTGTGGAAGTAAAACTTTACCCAGCAATATCAACTAAAATTAAAATTGCTATAAAGCATAAAGAATAAAATCTAAAGACCGAGGGGAGGAAAGCATAGAAGGGTGAAATATCTTCTTCTATGCTAAATAATTTTGGAGATAAATTCAATAGATAAATTAAGTGAACTAGGTATTGATGAGGAAATGTCAGTAGAGATTGAAATTGAAGTTTTATATGATGTTATGCATAAACTTTTAGATGAAGGTACTATAAGAGGACGAGCTGTTAAGTTTAAAGTGCAGAGATATCTTAATAGCAAAGATAAGTTTAAAAAATTATATGCTATTAATAAAATCATTACTAATGGTAAGGGTATTGATATAACTCCAGATGAAAGTACGATTGGACAAGCACTCGAGAATACTAGCATGGAAGTTAGTGAGCTTATGGCTAAGAGATTCATACAAAATAAGATAGATTCAGAAGTTGAAAAATTAATAATAGAAAAGCAAGATAAGTATATTGATGATGTAAGACTTGGAATTGTAAAAAAGCAAAGAGGAGCAGAGAATAGTAAGACTTTAAAGAGACATACAGATCTTGAGATGTTAGATTCTAAGCATCTTACTCAAAACATTATGAGCTTACTAAGACCAGAAAGCTTCTCTGAAATAGTTGGTCAAGAGAGAGCTATAAAATCTCTAATTTCAAAGATGTCATCACCATACCCTCAACATATTATTTTATATGGACCTCCAGGAGTAGGTAAAACTACTGCTGCAAGAATTGCGCTTGAGGAAGTAAAGAAATTAAAGTATACTCCATATGAAGTAGATGCTAACTTTGTAGAGGTTGATGGGACAACTTTAAGATGGGACCCAAGAGAGATATCAAACCCATTATTAGGTTCTGTTCATGACCCTATATATCAAGGAAGTAAAAGAGATTTAGCCGAAGGGGGAATACCTGAACCTAAAACTGGTCTTGTTACTGATGCCCATGGTGGAGTTCTATTTATAGATGAAATTGGAGAACTTGATTATACTCTTCAAAATAAACTATTAAAGGTTCTTGAAGATAAAAGAGTGGAGTTTTCATCATCTTACTATGATCCAGATGATGACCAAGTTCCTAAATATATAAAATACTTGTTTGATAAAGGCGCGCCTGCAGACTTTGTACTTATTGGGGCTACAACTAGAGAGCCAAGAGAAATTAATCCAGCACTTAGATCGAGATGTACAGAGGTATACTTTGAACCTTTATCTGCTCAAGACATCGAGAATGTTGTATTAAATGCTGCTAAAAAGTTAAATATAACATTAGAAGATGGATTAGCAAGAGAAATAAGTAGATATACTATTGAGGGAAGAAAAGCTATAAATATATTAGCTGATGTATATGGTTATGTTCTATTAAATAATGATGATAAAGAGAATGTTACAATAACATTGAGTGACTTTAATGAAGTAGTATCTAACAATAGATTAAGACCATATGAAGATATCGCTAATTTAAGTGAAAAGATGGTTGGTCAGATTTATGGACTTGGAGTATCAGGATTCCTTGGTTCAACTATAGAAATAGAGTGTGCAGCATTTGAGACTAAGGAAAAGGGCAGAGGTACTGTGAGATTTAATGATACTGCAGGTTCTATGGCTAAGGATTCAGTATTTAATGCAGCTTCAGTAATAAGAAAAATTACAGATAAAGATATCAAGGATTACGATGTCCATGTAAATGTAATTGGTGGAGGAAGAATTGATGGTCCTTCAGCAGGAGTAGCTATAACTGCATGTATAATAAGTGCAATCTCAGATAAGCCTATAAGACAGGATGTCGCAGTTACTGGAGAAATATCACTAAGAGGCGATATTAAACCAGTAGGTGGAGTCTTTGAAAAAGTATATGGAGCAAAAAGAAAAGGTATAAAAAAGGTATTAATACCAATAGACAATATAAAGGATATACCTAATAATATTGAGAATATAGAAGTTATACCAGTATCAAATATATATGAATTACTAGAAATAGTATTTTAGAATTTAATAAATTAAAACCTTGTGGCGCAACATTACAAGGTTTTAATTTTTAGCATAAAGAAGGTTATATTTTATTACAAAAGAGGTGAGGATATGAGTGAGTCACTTAGAACAATGCCACAGAACGTTGAGGCAGAACAGTCAGTTATAGGATCTATGCTTATAGATAAAAATGCAATCGCACAGGCAGCGGAGGTTCTTGAAGCAGATGACTTTTATAGAGATTCCCATAAAACTATGTTTAAGGCAATAAGAGATTTATATAACAAAGACATACCTATAGATATGATTACACTGGTAGATTATCTTAAATCTAATAATATGCTTGAGCAAGTAGGTGGTATAACTTATATTACGGAGATAAGTACCTCTGTTCCATCTACTGCAAACTTATCTTCTTACATAAAAATTGTAGAGGATAAATCAACGCTTAGAAGATTAATAAGAAGCTCTACAGAAATAATTGAAGAGAGTTATGATAAACAGGATGATGTTGAGTCAGTTATAGATGCGGCAGAAAAGAAAATATTCAACATATCTGAAAAGAGAAGTACAAGTGACTTTGAAGCGATGAGTACTGTTCTTGAAAGAGGATTTTTAGAAATAGAAAAGATATTTAACAATAAAGGTCAGATTAATGGAGTAGCTAGCGGATTTAAGGATTTAGATGTAAAAACTTCAGGATTTCAAAGTGGAGATATGATTCTTCTTGCAGCTAGACCTTCTATGGGAAAAACAACATTCTGTCTTAATATTGCTCAAAACGTAGCAATAAGAGGTGGAAAAAAAGTTGCTATATTCTCTCTAGAGATGAGTAAAGAACAGCTGGCTTATAAGCTTCTATGTGCTGAAGCTAACGTAGATATGGGAAAGCTTAGAAATGGTGACTTAAGTGATAGCGATTGGGAAAACATTGCAAGAGCATCAGGGCCTTTAGCAGCAGCAGGTATATATATAGATGATACTGCTGGTATATCTGTAATGGAAATGAGATCTAAATGTAGAAGACTTAAAATAGAGCATGGAATAGATATGATAATAATTGACTACCTTCAGTTAATGTCAGGTAGTAATTCAGATAATAGACAACAAGAGGTATCAGAGATATCAAGAAGTATAAAGGCTCTAGCAAAGGAAATGAAGTGCCCTATAATTGCATTATCACAGTTATCGCGTGCACCAGAGCAAAGAGCAGACCATAGACCGATGCTTTCTGACCTTAGAGAGTCAGGATCTATTGAGCAGGATGCAGATATTGTTATGTTCCTTTATAGAGAGTACTACTATAGTAAAGAAAAAGAAGATGAAAATTTGGCTGAATGTATACTTGCTAAACACAGAAATGGTGAAGTTGGTACAGTTAACTTAGCTTGGATTGGTAGATACAGTAAGTTTGGTGATTTAGATTTAGTACATCAGCAATAAGTTAATATATATTTCATTACAAATTAATACATATGAAGATATAATTAATCATGAATAATTATATTTAGTGCATATACTATAAACTCTTTACATAAAGATATACTAGTTATATTTTTGTGTGAGGTGATAATTATAATGAATATATATGAAGAGGAACTTAAAAATAAATCTATTCCTGAGGTTAATGCCGATGATCATAATATAGATACTGATAGCTATATTAAAGTGGATGATGAGGATATAAATCCTAATGACAGTAAAAGTATTGATAAGAATGAGACTTCTGATGAAGAAATTATTATTCCTTTAATTGAAGAACAGGTAATTTTAAAGGAGACATTAATTAAAGATGTGGATTCGAATAGGATTATAAATATTAATAATCCTAGAGTGAAGAAGAAGGCTAAAGCTATAGAGTATATTGAGGATGGAGATTATAGCAATAAGGCATGGAGTATTACACTTGTATCGTGCATTTTGCTAGGATTTATAGGTTTTCATAGATTTTATGTTGGTAAGGCTGGGACAGCTATACTTATGCTATTGACCTTCGGGGGTTTTGGAATATGGATTTTAGTTGACTTGATTAGAATAATAATAAATAACTTCACAGATGAAGAAGGTAAAATAGTTAAGAGAAATACTTTAGCTAGTTAAAGTAAGAAGATTTTAAGGAGAGCACTACTTATGGATAGTAAGAAGATTGGTGAATTTATTAAAGGTGACAAAGTTGAAGGCTTTTTCTTAGTAAAAAGCTCAGATTGTAAAATAACTAATAATAGTACAACTAATAAGTATTTAGATTTAACGTTGATAGATTCAACAGGAGAGGTAAATGCTAAACTATGGGAATGTACCAATGGCATCGAGACTGTAGTAAAGGAGAATATACTTGTAAAAGTTAGAGCTGTTGTTAATGAATATAGGGGTAAGCTACAGTTAAAAGTAGAAAAAATTAGATGTGCTACAGAGGACGATAATGTAGATATAGATGAATTCATTATGGCTGCACCTTATAAATCAGAAGATATGTTTGAAACCATGCTTGATTACATTGAAAAGATTGAGAATGAAGATATAAAGGGAATAACAGAAAGTATAGTTAGCAGTTTAAGTGACAAGTTAATGCACTATCCTGCAGCAAAGTCAAATCACCATGCTATAAAAGGTGGTCTTTTATACCATGTTACAACCATGCTTAAAGTAGCTGAGAAGCTTTTAGACATATATACTTATTTAAATAAAGATCTAGTATATTCAGGAGTTATTCTCCATGATATAGCTAAAATTAATGAAATGGAATCTAGTGAACTTGGAATTGTATCTAGGTATAGTATTGAAGGACAATTACTTGGACATATAATTCAAGGTATTAGCTTAATTGATGAGGTAGGAAAAAATATTGGAGCTGATAAAGAAATTATAATGTTATTACAGCATATGATTTTAACTCATCATTATGAGCCTGAGTACGGAAGTCCTAAGAAGCCTATGATACCAGAGGCTGAAATGTTACATCACCTTGATGTATTAGATGCTAGAATGTATGATATGCATAAGGCTATAAAAGACGTAAAACCAGGCGAGTTTTCTGAAAAAATATTTAGCTTAGATGGAATTAATATATATAGATCAATTTTATAAAATATTATATTATTACGAACAATATGTAGTAATTAACAAAGCATCATTTTAATATGGTGCTTCTTTTTTTATTTTAAGTTAATAATATTATATAGGGTCAAACGCTCTAAAATTGCATAGTTGCGAAAAATAACGAACTATAGAAGAGGTTGAAAATATGAACGTTCGTGAAAAGGGGTATATATGAATTATTTCTTGATAAAAAAAATAATTATTCGTATTTTCGTTGAAAATGATAGGCTACTTTGATAATATATGTATGGGGTGATTAAACATGTGTAATGATTATGATGTTATTATAGTTGGAGCAGGAGCTAGTGGTATTTTCACTGCTTATGAACTGGCTATACTTGAATCAAAAGCAAAGGTCTTAATAATCGAAAAAGGAAATAGTTTAGAAAAACGTAAATGTCCTATAGATGGAAAGAAGATAAAATCTTGTATTCACTGTAAGTATTGCAATATTATGAATGGATACGGTGGAGCGGGAAGTCTTTCGGATGGTAAATATAATATAACTAATAATTTTGGTGGAGATTTATACAAATATGTAGGAAAAAATGAATCTTTAGAACTTATGAACTATGTTGATAAAGTGCTTTGCGATAATGGGGGAAGTGAGGCTAGGCTTTATTCAACTATGGACAGCACACTAAAAACAGAGGCTCTTAAGCATGATCTCCATTTGTTAGATGCAAAGGTTAGACATCTTGGAACAGATAGAAATGTTAAAATACTAGGTAATATGTATAATTATCTAAAAGATAAAGTAGATATGAAATTTAATACTGAGGTAATAAATATAGAGCAAGAAAATGAAGAATTTATATTAACCACTGATAAAGGGAAATATAAATGTGAAAACTTAATTGTGGCTACAGGAAGATCTGGATCTAAGTGGATCTCAAATGTTTGTAACAAATTAGGTATAGAGAGCAAGAGTAATAGAGTTGATATAGGCGTTAGAGTTGAGTTGCCTGCAGCTGTATTTGAACATATAACTGACAAAGTATATGAGAGTAAAATAGTATATAGAACAAAGCAGTATGGTGATTTAGTTAGAACTTTCTGTATGAATCCGCATGGAGAGGTAGTAAATGAGAATACTAATGGTATAGTTACAGTAAATGGCCATAGTTACTCTAATCCAGAGCTACACACAGAAAATACTAACTTTGCGTTACTTGTAACTAATAATTTTACAGAACCATTTAAAAACAGTAATGAATATGGTGAATCTATTGCAAAGCTTAGCAATATGCTAGGTGGCGGAGTTTTAGTTCAAAGATTTGGGGATTTAGTTCAAGGTAGAAGAACTAATGATCACAGAATGGATAAGAGCTTTACAGTTCCAACATTAAAGGCTACACCAGGAGACTTAAGCCTAGTTATACCAAAACGTCAATTAGATGGTATAATAGAAATGATATATGCTTTAGATAAAATAGCACCAGGAACAGCTAATGAAGATACGCTTTTATATGGAGTAGAGGTTAAATTCTACAACTCAATCATAAGTGTAGATAGCAACTTAGAAACAAACATAAAAAATCTTTATGTACTAGGAGATGGTTCAGGAGTTACTCACTCATTATCACAAGCATCTGCTAGTGGGGTATATGTTGCTAGAATATTAAATGAAAAATTAAAAAAAATAGATTAATAGTAGATCAATAAATTCTAATTAAAAGTTTTACTTTATACAGAGTAAAAGAAAGCGAGGAAGAACTATGCCATCATTTGTAGTACTAGGAGCACAATGGGGAGATGAAGGAAAAGGAAAGATGACTGATTATCTTGCTGAAGAAGCAGATGTAGTAGTTAGATTTCAAGGAGGAAACAATGCAGGTCATACTGTAGTTGTTGGAGAAAAGGAATATAAATTACACCTAATTCCATCAGGAATACTTTATAATGATAAACTTAACGTTATAGGTAATGGGGTAGTAGTAGATCCAGAAGCACTATTTAAAGAAATGGATTATTTAAGTGGACTTGGAGAAAACATAACACCTGAAAGATTACTTATAAGTGATAGAGCTCAGGTTATAATGCCTTATCATAGAATATTAGATGCTTTAAAAGAAGAAGCTAGAGGTAAAAATGATATAGGAACTACTAAAAAGGGAATTGGACCATGTTATACAGATAAGGTTGAGAGATGTGGGATTAGAATTTGTGATCTTATTAAGCCTGAAGTATTAAGAGCTAAGCTTGAAGAATATTTACCGGGAAAAAATGATCAAATAGTTAAGCTTTATGGTGGAGAGCCTTTAGACTTAGAAGAAGTATATAATGATTATAAAGCTCATGGAGAGAGAATTAAACCTTATGTAGCTGATGCGTCAGTTAGAGTATTTGATAGCATAAAAGCTAATAAGAATGTTTTATTTGAGGGAGCTCAAGGAACACTTCTAGATATAGATTTTGGAACATACCCATATGTAACATCTTCAAATACTGTATCAGGTGGAATCTGTACAGGAGCTGGAATAGGGCCAACAATGATAGATAGCGCTGTAGGAATCGTTAAAGGATACACTACAAGGGTTGGTAAGGGACCATTCCCAACAGAGCTTACAGATGAAACTGGGGATTGGATAAGAGAAAAGGGCTTCGAGTATGGAGTTACAACAGGAAGAAGCAGAAGATGTGGATGGCTTGACCTTGTTATCCTAAAAACTGCAGCTAGAGTTTCTGGATTAACAAGCTTTGGAGTAACTAAAATAGATACTCTTGCTGGTCTTGAAAAATTAAAGGTTTGTGTTGGTTACAAGCTTGATGGAAAAGTTATTGATTACTTCCCAGCAAGTCTTGAGGACTTAGCAAAATGCGAACCAGTATACGAAGAATTTGATGGATGGGATGATAGCATAAATGATGCTAGAAGCTACGAAGAGATTCCAGAGAACGCTAAGATATACCTAAAGAAGATAGAAGAATTTACAGGTGTTAAGATAGCTATAATCTCTGTAGGACCAAAGAGACATCAAACAATGAGAGTTGCAGAACTTTAATATAAGATAATAATATTTGATAAGCCTAGTAGTTATTGCTAGGCTTATTTTTATTGACAAAAGTTTATCTGTAGTAGACTTTTGTTAATAAAAAATAAGAGTGTGTATCCATTGTTTTATATTCAGGATATTATTTAGCTAAAAAAGACTGCCATGGAAGTTTTATTAAAAGTTCCATGGCAGCCTTGAATATTATAATGAGTTATTTAGAGAATTGTAGATTCCTTCTATAGCTGCACTAGATGAGCTCCAACACCATTGTAGGTTAAAGCCACCACAATCACCATCTACATCTAATACCTCGCCCCCAAAGTACAATCCTGAAGTTAGATATGACTCTAGGGTAGAAGAATTAACTTCTTTAGTATCTATGCCACCAATAGTTACTTGAGCATTCTCAAATGAGTTAGTGTCAGTAACTTTAAATTTCCATGATGTAAGTAGTCTATAAAGTTTAAATCTGTTTTCGTATTCTACATCATATGTAGGTGTATGAATATCAAGAATTCCTGATTCTTTTAAAACTATAGGTATAAATTTCTTGTTTATTATTCCTACTAAGTTATCATGAATACTTCTATGTGAGAAGGTAGCGAAGTGGGTCTCTAGAGAGTCCACAACCTGATCGTATGTTGAGTTAGTTAGGTTAACATCTATAGTCACATTATCCTTGTTTAAAACGCCTCTAGAGGCGGTTCTGCTCAGTTGAAGAATTGGAGGACCAGAAATACCATAGTCAGTAAATAAAATCTCTCCAAATTCTTTTCTCATTAATTCTCCATTTATAGATATGCTACAATTACTAGTAAACCTAACTCCTGAAAGAGCTTTAAGCCTATCATACTTTAATTTGAGCTGAACTATACCAGGAGTAGGGGTCACTATGTTGTGGCCTAGAGCTTTAGCCAATTTATATCCAGAGCCATCGGAACCTAATTTAGTATAGCTTTTACCACCGGTGCATAGTAAAACTTTTTTACAACTATATGTACCGGTAGATGCTTTTATTTCAAATAAACCATTTTTATTTTTTGAGATACTGGAAACTTTGTTGTCCATATACATAGGAATTTCTCTTTCAGTTAAGTTTAACCTAAAAATATCTATTACTGAAGAAGCTTGAAGAGAAATCGGATACACTTTTCCAGACTCTAAAGTGCAAGTATAAATTCCTAGAGAGTTTAAGAAGGTCAAAGTAGATTCTAAATTATATTTTGTAAGGATTTCGTTAAAGAAGTTTTTGTTTTCGCTATGAAATCTATCTAAAGTATAATTTTCATTAGTAATGTTACATCGACCATTACCAGTAGTTAATAATTTTTTGCAAATTCTATCGTTACCATCAAGTATAGCTACATCTATATTTAAATCTTTTGCTTTAATTGCAGATGCAACTCCACAGGATCCACCACCAATTATAATTAAATCATGATACAAATTCTTCACCTCATATTAAATTTTAAAAAAAGTTTTTAAAAAGTATTTTTTTATTTCTCATTTCACACTATTTATTTAATAGTAGATACCAATTTATAA